>CAJBZC010000583.1 GCA_903959965.1 uncultured bacterium | reverse complement strand
CATTAATATAAATATCCAGTGTTGTGCCTTGAACTCCGGTAAGCATATACCATTGACCAACATTAAGTATTGAAGCATCAGTATGATATTGTGAACCATTATAAAAGTAAGGTCTGTTATCATTTAAAATGGCTAAATGCCATGAATTAGTTGCGCAGTCAACAATATGTTGATATTTTGAGCCGGTTGTAATTTTTACCCAGGCATTCACTGTTATTTTTCCGCTACCTATCGAAGGCGTTCCGCAATTTACATAATCGTCCACTCCATCAAAAACAATAGACCCTCCATTAGCACTACTATACGTCGGTCCATTCACAAGAGTTCCATTGTTCCCTAAACCACTCAGATCGGTCCAGGTGGTTCCGGTACCTGCATAAGAAAAGGCGTTTCCGGCATCCAGGTGTAAGATCAAATTGGCAGCCCAATTTTTCCAATTTGGAGATGCGGAAGTTCCAATATTCGTTTGGACAAGGTTTACATCCGTATTAAAAATGGTTAAGCCTTTTGCCGGACTGCTAATGGCATCGCGCTGTGCAGCAGTCATACGAGGAAAAAGCATTCCTTGGCTTGTACTTGATATCTCAAAAGCTGAATTAGCATTTGGCGTGGCTGTTCCTATTCCAACTTGCGCCATACTCAACAGTGAGCAAGTCAGTACAAAAAGGAGTATAATGATCTTATGTTTCATATTTAATTTGAACTTGATCTAACAGTCTCTTTCAACTATATTAATACGTCAATACTACCCACATCGTGCCATTATGCAGCCTTACTTGATCAGTAGTAGTATTATAGTAGACCATACCAGCTGCGCCAGTTGGATCTGATGCTGATCGAGGCAACAAAACACCTTTTGTTGTAGACATTACATCTAAGACAGCATTTGCATTAGGTGAAGTCGTACCGATCCCGATTCTTCCTGTTGAACTCGTAGTACCAGATGCTGCTGAACTATTGACACCAGTTGCCATATCAAGCCATAACGAAGTACTAATAGCTACTTGCAGCGTGTTGGTCGTGTTATTATAGATGACCAAACCAGCACTGGGCGACTTAATGGTGGCATCACGCTGGGAAGTAGTGAGCCTTGGCAGCAATAACCCAATTACTGAACCACGGGCTGTAATATCCAATGCGGCAGAAGCATCAGGTGTAGTCGTACCAATCCCTACCTGGGCTTGCGAAAGATCTGTTATTCCGTATAGCAAGAGCCCAATGAAAAAGAATTTCCTTGAACTGATTTTACTCATTGTTTCATTGAATGTTTATGCTGTATGCTGGTGTCGATTTTCCGGATCCTTCTCCTACGGTTTCTACTTATTCAATGCACTGCTCATTCGGCGTATTTCGGCAATCAAACCAGCTGACTTCAGGACTGGATTGACATGAGGAGACACGGGGGTATCATGGGCCAATTCCTTGATTGTCGCCCGGCCACCAATCCTGAAAGATGGCAAGCACGTCCATAAAGCCTTTTGTAACGCATTGAAGTCGGGGAATTCCATCGGATATCTAAATGCATCGGCCATTGAGCATGCTTCTTTTCCCATTAGCATGGATTTTTGGAGCGGTATGAAGGTACATCTCAAATGCAAATTAGCCCACAAAATGGCTTGACATAAGATTAGAATCGGTAAATCCAGAGGCAATGTTAAAGTGATCCAAGATCCATTCTCCCCGATTTCATAGCTGAACGGTCAATCTACTCTCTTCCAGACACAAAACTTACTGAAAATATAATCAAGCTGATCTTCCTTCGTCACCGCACCCCTGATCTCGCCTAGGTAATGCAGGCAACGCCGGATGTCCAGCGCCAGCAAATCACCGGGGATAATGTCGTCCATCCCCTTGCGTATATCAGCCAATGAGGAGGCAATTTGCAGCAAAGCCTCATAATGACGGGTATTAGTGACGATCAAGCTTTCGCCACCTACTTGCCCCTGAAGTACCTTGTCCACCAGACGCTGCTTCAGCGCATAGACGTGATAGTGCGTGGAGGCTGAGATATACAATATATCCAGACCGGTATAACGCTCCGACAGGGTGTCTTCGTTGAGCAGATCCGACTTCGATCTGATCAACAAATTGTAGCCGATCACGCGGGACAACCAATACACGGCTGCTACCAGCTAAACGGGCGTTTCAGAGGATACATCAAATAAATATAAAACCAGGTTGGCCGTACGCATCTTCTCCAGACGCCACTCCTGTCCAAACGACTCGAATACGTCGAGAATATATATGATATACAGGGAGTTATGTCCAAAAAAGAGGAGAGGGCCCGGAGACAAACCCTCTCACTCAGTACATCAATAAGTTAGTTTGAGCAGCCCCACTATTTGTGATGGACAAAACAACGGGATTCAAAAAGGTGAACGTTATAATTTGTTGGCCTTATATATCTTAACCAAGCCATCATTTTCACTCGACACCACGATCAGGCTTTGCTGTATGGGACTTTTTGAAGCAGGAATGAACAGGATTCCTTCCGGAGCGTCACCTGTTTTGTACATTTTTACAAACAGGGGTGATATAGGGTTAGTGACATCGTAGATCGCAAATGCGTCTGCTCTTTCCAAGCCGATGATCGCAATCAGTTTGTTTCCAACCCTTCCAATAGTTACAGCCTCGGGCTCAGTTCCTTTATCATCGCTTCTGGCATCATCATATACCTGAATTTCGGCGGCTTTCCTGTCCAACTCGTTCTTGCTGTCATACACCTGCTCACCCGTCAGCGCATTCCAGATACTGAAAGAGCGTGCTCCCAGGGAGTATATACCGTCGAAGTCTCCATCTCCGTCAGTATCACCTAATGTTATCGTGGAATTCAGTCTTCCAAGTTGGGCATCCGTTTTTAAAGAGGCTGCGTTAGTGAACTTGGCAGCGTCCAGGACATACAGGCTCGATCCCACTCTGCGCATTTCGTTGAACCCTGCGTATTCACGTGCATCCCCCTCATTTGCCGTCAAAAGATATGGGGTCCCGTTAACAGATAACTGGGCTATCGCATCGGGTTGATACATGCCGAAAACATTGCTGTATGGGGTCGTAAACTGGATTTTTGTGTCCCGGTCACTTGGGTCTATTTCATTGCCGGCAGTGCCATGATTTTTGAATCCCAATGGCATGATCTTGCGAAAACTTGCACTTACGATGTCTAATTCGGCGATGGCGTTGTTTTCCTGGAGTGTGATCCATGCCGTTTTTGAGTCATCCGAAATTGTTATGTATTCGGGCTCAATATCCTTGGTGAAGTTTTTCCCCGGTCCATAGATTCGAAACCCCTTAGTGGCCAGGGTTGCCAGCTGGCTTTCGAGTGCACTGAAGTTTACGGTTCGAACGGTATAGTCTGAAACCCTTATGATGGAGACAGAACCTTCCGGGTCAACTGTGTAAGCATCGTTGGGTTCGCCCTCATTGGCAGTCAAAATGTATTGACCATCCTTCGTAAAGGTGACCATATCAGGCAGCGCTCCGACTTCGACCGACTTTATCTCTGCGAGGGTTGACGTATTGAATACGACAACTTTCCCATTGGATTGCTTGTTCGTGGATTCTATCGCTGCAGCCAGTTTACCATTATACGCATCTACGCTATTGACAAAACCACCATAGGGCAACATCGAAATAGAACTACCAACAGATACTGCTGATGGATTGGCGAGATCAATGACATCAATTTTATTGACGGTACCATTGTTTACGGCAAAGAGTCGCTTACTGACAGGATCGAATGTTGTAATTTCTGCTGCACCCGCTCCCCCCAAACCTACCGAGGCGATTTCCTGGTAGGAAGATAAGTCTTCATTGATTTTGTTTTCCAGGGGTTCTGCAGGAACTTCGTCCTTTTTACAACTTACAGAGATCAGGACAAAGAGGATAAAAATGAGGATTCGCATGATTTTTCGAATTTACTTATAAATGATTGAAGGAAGGTTAACTGAATGTTATGGCTCCAAGAATTATTTTCTCATTGATTCAAAGAAAAGAGCATTTGAGGGATCTGTGAGTTTGCTCTACATGTCTTCTCAATGCCCATCGCGATTGGTCTGAGCATAATCCACATATATTTTGCCCTTATACTTTAATCTGTACAATTGCAGCGTATATTTTTTGTTTCCCAGTTGATTGTTTACTTCAATAATCTCTCTTTCGATTTTTTCTGATCTGTTTTCAGATTCTGTTTGATCTTTCAGTAATTCATTCATCACCCGACCATCCATCTCCTTTGGGATCGATACATTATGCAATCTCAATATAGTTGGTGCTATGTCTATATTGGCAGTAGGTGCTTTTGATAATTTACCTTTTTTGAATCCAGGTCCATCCACCAGCAGTCTGATATTTGTCTCATAAGGACTGAGAGAACCATGACCTGCAACACCCAGGGAGCTTGTCATTCCCTTATATCCATGAATATTGACACTGTCAGACCAGTTTACATCAACGAGTATGTCTGGTGTCCTCGTCTCAAAATCCCAGTGGATTGAAGAATAGGAAAGTGTTCCAGCTATGGTTCCTTCATTTGAATGCGGAGTCCTGGGCCGGGTGAAAATGGCACCGAATGAAGGCGATCGTTGTAATTCATAAACGATCTTCCTTACTTGAGCTGAATCTGATTTTGACAAATAAATAGCTCCTCCGGCTACGATAACGTCGTCAGAACTTATACTCTTTTTGAATCCTTTGTTGATGAGAAAAGATGTAAGACTTTCTTTTCCTGTGTGCGTAACGAATCCATGGTCAGTCGAAATAATGATATTGAATCGTTCACGCATCCTGCTTTTGTCAAGATATTCCAATATGCGTCCGAATTCATCATCCACAGTTTTCAAGGATTTCACCGCAGGCTCAGACCCAATGCCGTTACTATGTGCGGCACCATCTGGGTCTGAATACCAAATGGCACTGACCAACGGTCCATCAGATGAAAGGCCGAAACGGATCAGTGCATTTGTGATCCAATGATGTCTTAACATTTTCGGGGATTGCGGTGCAGGAACCGGGCCAATTTCCTGAAAAACTTTTTCCCGTATGGTTGCAGGCAAAATAAGATCCGTGTTGATCATCCATCCCGATCTGGAATGATCCTGAAGATAGGCCTGTCCTGTGGATCCTGAGCTGAAAACCCTCATTTCCTTACCAGCCGAGTTTAAGATCTGACCAATTGAAACGGCGGCTACCATCTTGTTTGACAAAAGTGAGTCTGCCTCGGTCAATTCACTGACATTACCAGTATTGTAGACTTTTTGATTTCTTAGTTCAGGAAAATAAATGGTATTTCCTAAGATGCCATGTTTCATCGGGTAGCAGCCGGTTGAATATGAAGTGGCATTGACCCGTGTCACAGTGGGATAAATGCTGTGATGAGACAACCCCTGGCTGGCATGCAGACTGAACCTGTACAAATTGGGCATGAGGGCTGGTGTGATGTAATCAGGCCTCAACCCATCGAAAAAAACGATCAACGTACGTGCTGAATCTGCAGCAAAAACTGTCTGTAAGGATATGAATATGTATATGAGCAGTATGCGGATTTTCATAATATTTATTTTTCCCACCAAACCTTCGTTGTGCTGTTGTCACCACCCATTGATGTAATTGCAGCATCCAGTGCTGACTTGTTCAAACTTTGCAGATATGTTGGATATGGAGACCTTGTAGGGAATTGGTTGGCAGAAGGGATTCCGGTACCACGGGGCAATACAGGGTAACCTGTTCTACGCTTTTCAAACCATGACTGATAATCGACAAAGAAATAGGCAATGTACTTTTGTTGCATGATTTTCGCTAAGCGCCCTTCAAAAGTTGGGGTTTCGTCAAACATAACAGATGATTGTGTGAGGAATCCTGCAGGCAGCACGGCCCCCCATTGAATCATTGATGCGTTGATTCCGGTCTCATAATGCTGTCGGGGTGTGCTCCCTGTCTTGAATCCACGCAATGCAAGTTCTGATTTGATGAACTCCACTTCGGAATATGTTAGCATGACCCCCAGATTGGATGCGATTTTCATTGCATCATTATAACTTGAGTTAGCTCCTACCTGGTATTCTGTGGTTGCAGGGTAGCCGCTTTCAATACCCCTGTATACTTGTTGACCGTTTACAGTGATGGTCCTGGCCCAGATTGCCCTTCGGGGGTCGTTGGTTGCGTTCAGGTAATTGATGAAGAAGTTTGTAAAATAGGTGCCATCCCTCCATTCAAGCTGACGCTCATTGAAGTATGGATTGAAGTATGGATATGTCCCTGGAAATCGGAAGATGGCTTCATCTACATTTGATGCGATCAATGGATAAACAGAGGGATTGTCGAGCATTCGGGTGATTTCTTGGGAGATGGGGAGCTCACCATCTCGTTTGAAGGCTCGAAGCAACAAACGCAGCCTTAAGGAATTGGCAAACCGTTTCCATTTCAAGATTCCGGGATTTGTACCACTGACTAAAGTGTTCGCATTGAATAGTTGATCACCACCATATATCAATGCCTTTGCAGGACTTAAAATCTTATTGGCCGTATCAAGTTCCTTCAGGAGCTGTATGTAAATTTCCTTCTGGGAATCAAACTTAGGTGTGTAATTTCCCTGAGCAGCCCGAGTTGCTTCAGCATAAGGCACATTGCCGTACCCATCTGTGAGCATGGAATAAATCCAGCATTTGTAAATGAGAGCGATGCCTCTGTAATTATCTTCCTTCAATGTCGTGGAAATTGAAATGATATCTTCGACATCAGTGAGATAGCCATAAAGCTGTGACCAGAGGACTGATCCAGGGTTAACAATATACCGATGCAATCCCAAACCGCTTGGGCTTGAGCGAGGGGCATCTACCTGCATCACTTCGTGCGTGAAGTTCCGGGATGCCCTTATGGTAGAGGAAACGATGCGATACTGAAGCTGCCCCAACATGACCCCTGGTGTGACTGATTTGGGGCGATTAGGGTCGTCGTTGATATCACCCAAATCCTTTGTACAGGAAGTATAAAACAAGGATGATGCTAACAGAACAATCGATATCATGTATTTCATGCAGATCAAAATTTAAGGGTGATATTGAAACCCATATTGCGGGTAGAAGGAAATTGTGTGAGCTCAACCCCCGGTGTCAGCGTACCATTGTTGAGGTTTCCACCTTCCGGATCGAATCCAGGGAACTTTGTGAAATTGAAAAGTTCCCTGCCAAATAAGGCTATGCTACACTGATTCATTCCAAGTCGAGCAATGCTTTTAACAGGCAGTGTATACTCAATCCGAACCTCTCTGATTTTCAGGAATGAGGCATCGAAGATGTTCGTTTCTGCATTTGAAATTTGGTAATAGTTATCATAATAGGCACTCGCCTGTGAGAGCACCTTATTCCGGTCATACTTGCCGGTTGTAGTATTGAAAACGACACCATCCCCAACAATTCCATTGTCGCGGCCGGGTAAAGTGACATTCGTCTTTCCCAACGTATTATTTTTATGATTGGTCTGAGAATACATACTTCCGCCCATCTGTCCGTCAATCAGGGCACTGAACCGGAAATTCTTGTAGGTAACCTCATTCATGATGCCCGCCTTCCAGTCTGCAAATGCATTTCCCCATTTCTTGAGTTCAGGATCCAGCTGAGCAGGAAGACCATTTGTACCATAAATGATCTCGCCAGCAGGTGTTCGCTGAAAGCCTCTGCCATACATATCCCCCATCCTACCACCGACCCGCGCTTCGATGGAGACATTCGAACCATGTGCATAGATCACCTGGTTGGTTATGCCTTCCGTCAGTTCCCGGACATAACTCCTGAAAGTGCTCCAGGTAAGGGTGGACGTCCATTTCAAATCCTTTTTTTGGATCCAGGTGCCGCTCAATACCAATTCAGCACCCTGGCTGTTGATCAGACCGGCATTGACCAACGCGCTAGAATATCCGGATACTGGATCGAGCGGAATCGCCAGGATCTGGTTTCTACTGTTATTGTTAAAAACAGAAAGATCGATGCCCACCCTGTTCTTGAACATCCTGATATCCAGGCCCAGTTCAAGACTCGATGTGATTTCTGGTTTCAATCCCGGATTGAAAAGGACAGACGGATTCGTGAAATTGTTACCATTGATCCGATCGTAATATTTTTGAGTCTGATAGGGTCTGGTGTCATTACCAACTTGAGCCATGGATGCCCGGAATTTGGCGAAACTGAACTCGCTTGGGAGTCGGAAAAGGTCACTCAGTATGAAACTGGTGCTCACCGAAGGATAGAAAAAGGAATTATTCTGCTGAGGCAAGGTGCTGGACCAGTCATTTCTCCCGGATATATCTACAAAAATCTTATCCTGAAGGGACAGCTGGCCTGACCCATATAGACTATTGATGGCTCTGTTGGTGCGCTGAGGTTCCGCTACGGCTGGGTCGAGGCTGTTTGAAATCTGATAAATGCCCGGCTGTGCGAGTTGATCAGCATTGAGTCCGCTAAAATTATAACTCTGCATCATGGTATTTCCACCTGCCGTGAGTGAAAAACTCAATAGACTGTTGAGCTTGTGTTTGTATGATAATAGAAAATCACTGTTTTGCTCGTAGTTGAAGATTGATTGCTCCCGATACATACCGCGGGGGTACTTGGTCATGCTAAATGGTCGTTGCTGCGATCTGAACTCGTAGGACATATCGATGCCGGTACGGAGTTGAAAGTCCAGGTTTGGATTGATTTGATAAGATGCGGAAAGATTCCCGACAACGCCATGTTTGTTCATCTTGTTCAGCATCTCATATAGATCCAAATAAGGATTGTCTGGGCCGGGATTGAACATGTTTCGCTGCTTCACTCCTACAAGCCCTTCTTCCCACCATGGCTTGAACCATTCGGGTTTGATATTGGGTGCTGTTCCGATGATCAGAAAATACATCATCGTCTGATTGTTGTAACCAGCGGCTGGAAGGTTTTCGCTGCGTTTATTGGTGTAATTCATTTTTCCACTGATCTTGAGTCTATCACTGACCTGTGAGTTGACGGAAAGTGAGGCGTTGATACGCTCATAACCCGTATTGGGAAGTATCCATTTGTTATTCATGTGGGTCAAAGACATCCTTGCGGTTGTCTTGCCGGTTCCACCTTCAAAAGAAACGCTGTTGGTGGTGGTTACTCCTTTTCGGAAGAAACCGGAAATGTAATCCCGGTTGGCTACCCAGGGGGTTCTTTCAGCAGCCAGTCCGTTGGAGGATTTCGGGTCATATTGAAAATACATTTGCCCATTGAATTTGGGTCCCCAAGCCCGCCCTGCGGCAACACCCGTGGCCGTATTCAATCCGTCGGCACTGTTGCCATAGGAGTAATAGGCACTAGTGCGGCCCTCACCATAGTCGAATTGATAATCCGGCCAGCGGTTCACCTCATCTATGCTCAGGGTTGTGTTGTAGGTGATGCCCAGCCCCTTTCGTTTGCCCGTTCCACTCTTGGTTGTGATGATGATGACACCTGCAGCCGCCCGGCTTCCGTACAACGCCGTAGCTCCGGCGCCTTTGAGGATGGTAATTTTTTCAATGTCATCAGGGTTGATATCTGACACGGCAGATCCATAATCGACTGGGTTGTCCTGCGACAAATGGGAAGAAAATCCGGTACCGGATATCTTATTACTAACAGGAACCCCATCCAAAATAATGAGTGCCTGGTTATTGTCGAGATTCAGGGAAGACTCTCCACGAAGCGTTATCCGCGAAGATCCCATGGGACCAGCCCCCGTTCCCTGTATGTTCAAACCCGCCACTTTACCGGTAAGCGAATTGACCCAATTATTGGTTCGCGCATCCGTAACGGCATTATCCTTTACGGTTTGTGCTGCGAAGCCCAGTGACTTTTCCGCCCTTTTGATGCCAAGGGCCGTCACCACTACTTCTGACAAATCAGTGGAGATTGGTTTCATTACAACTTCAAGAGAAGTTTTCCCGGTAAATACATGCTCATGCAACGCGTATCCCGTAAAAGAAAACCTAATGAATGAACCGGAAGGGATGCTTTTTACAGGCTGAATACTGAAATAGCCGTTTTCACTGCTAACCGTCCGGTCATTGGTTGCCAAGACAGTGATTGTCGCACCCTCCAGGCCGTTTCCCATGCTGTCTACAACACGACCATTGATCTCCTGGGCATGAACTGTGCCGACAACAAGAACTAAAAAAATCTTGATCAAGGAGAACCTTGATGGAATAACTTGGAACATAAGAAGGTTTTCGATTTAGAGCGAAGATGGCAGGGATGTGTTATGAAATCTTGTTGTAAAAGTTACCTTACTGTTACCAACATAACAGTGCAACTGCAAACCTTAATGATAGCTTGACAGCACCGCTAACATTCCATACCCTGAGGAATGAGCAGGCAGGGATTTGGCATAGCCCCATGTATCTATCTTCATATGCCTCGAGAGAGATGATAAAAGTCTAATGGGAGATCAAGGACTTTTATAGCCTTATTTAATGGAAATCAATGGATTGGACAGCACAGGAACTTGCTGGTTAAATAAAACCATTTTGGCTTTGAAACCGAAGGTGAGGGATGTGATATGTGGACTGGGCGTCGGTGAACACTTCGAGTACTGGGGCTATGAGCCTTCGAAGATCATCGAAAAGGACTGGCATGAGGTTATTTCGGTTGCGGACAACTTTACGATCCATACTGCGCCTGCAAGGCATGGTTCCGGTCGAAAGTTGGCCAAAGACAACACACTATGGCTATCCTTCATCATCGATGCCCCGGGCCAACGCATTTATGTGGGAGGCGACAGTGGATACGACATTCATTTCTCTGAGATCGGAAAGAAGTTCGGCTCATTCGACCTGGCGATCCTGGATAACGGTCAGTATGACCTGGCCTGGCGAGAGATCCACTTGTTGCCCGAAGAAGTGATCCAGGCCACTAAGCACCTGCAGGCCAGTCGGCTGTTTCCGGTACACGCTTCAAAATTCAAGTTGGGACATCACCCATGGGATGAGCCGCTGGTCAAGGTGGCTGAATTGAGCGCAAGCGCAGGCATCCCGCTGGTCACGCCGAAGATCGGCCAGGCTGTGTACCTAGATAACAAGCAGCAGGCATTTGACAGGTGGTGGGAAAATACCCGTTAAGGTAAGAGGGTAAAAGATCCACAGCTGTTGAACTTTTAAGACCATTCAGTCATGAATTGATACAATTAAGCATAATAGGTGGCGAGCTCAACGGTCATTCAACTGTTGCAAAAAAAGCAACAGTTTAAATGAAGCAGATCGTAAATTTCACATTAAAGCCCAAATATTTCGTTCAAGGTGGGTAATTGAGTGGACCTCAACGGCATTTATGACGGAGAATTACAAGCATTGAACAAAATCGAACTCATTGGAGATCTATTGAAAGAAACGATGATGTTAACTGTCACGATATTTTTGTTTGGAATAAAACCTGCTGCGAGGGCTGGGAAAAAACTTGGGTAGGGTCTGGTATCTTCGGTTTCCCTATCAGACCTTTCGCATGAACCAGCCCAAATTGAACCAGTGAAAAATATAGCATGAAAGGCAGTGATGAAAATAGCAATGAAATTACAATAATGGAAAATCAGATAGAAATATTTAAATCCATTGACAATCAAATAGTTGTTCAAGTCCGGTTTGATCATGATACAGTGTGGCTCAATCAAAAACAGCTCGGTGAACTTTTTGAGAAGGACTCTGATACTATTGGTTTGCATTTGAAAAATATTTTTTTAGAAGAAGAACTCGATGAATATTCAACTACCGAGCTTTTCTCGGTAGTTCAAAAAGAAGGGAAAAGAGAGGTTAAAAGGAATATCAAATTCTATAACCTGGATGCCATCATCTCTGTCGGCTACCGTGTAAACTCTAAACGAGGCACCCAGTTCCGTCAATGGGCCACGAAACGATTGAAAGATTATTTGATGGAGGGGGTGGCTATCAATGAAAAACGTTTGGAGCAAAAGAATAAGGAAATTCAAGTACTGCACGATGGGATTCGGATCCTTAGCAGGGCGATAGAAGATCAAGCCATCAATAATGAAAATTACGCCTGGCTGCATCAATTTAGTGTGGGCCTGCAACTCCTGGACGATTACGACCATGAGTCGTTAGACGAAAAAGGGAAACACACCAGAAACGCGGAATACCCTTCCATGGCTGAATACATGGATCTTGTAGAAAAAATGCGTGCTGAATTTAACTCAGATGTCTTTGGCAAAGAAAAAGATGGCGGTTTTGATAGTGCCGTGAATCAAATCAGACAAGGTTTTGGAGAACAAGAGGCCTATCCATCCATTGAAGAAAAGGCAGCCATGCTGCTCTATTTGGTGGTTAAGAACCATGCATTTGTAGATGGGAACAAACGCATTGCTGCGGCTTGTTTTCTATTATTTTTGGAGCGAAATGGACTACTGTATACAAATTCCGGACAGCTCATCATCAGCAACGAAGCCCTGGCCAGCTTAACCTTATTTGTGGCAGCAAGTAAAGCGGATGAAATGGAAACCGTGAAAAAACTTTTGATCAGCGTACTCAATAGAAATTCACCATAAAAAGGAAGTGAGTACCCCCATCAATTCGAAGGGGATTATCAGGAACGGGCAAAAGCCAGAAGTAAGCTGTAATCGCCCTGGTCGGCTGCTTTTACAGCTTTGAGGTAGGCTGCCCGGGCATCGCCTTCGCTGAAAAGGTTGGCTGCACCCTTCGACAAGCTCAGGGCAGCGCCCCAGGAAAATACGGGCTGCTTGTAGATTTTCTCAATAATGATGTCGGCCATGAGGCGGCTGTGCCTGCCGTTGCCGTTGGGGAAACAATGGATGCTTACGATGCGGTGTTTGAAACGCACAGCCATTTCATCGGGTGGGTAGGTTTTGTTTTCGTGCCAATAGCGTATGTCATCCAGCAGGTACCTCAACTCGGTGGGTATTTGCCATTTGTCTATACCAATGTTTTTGTTGGTTTTGCGAAACTCACCTGCCCATGCCCATACATCGGCATACATGCGTTTATGCACCATGCGGATGAACTCCTCCGTAAAAACCTTATCCGGCTTAAAGGAACGCATCAGTGTCCACTGTACAGCCTGTTCTATATTCTGCTGCTCAAACTCGTCTAACTCGCCACGGGTGGCAATGGTAGGAATAAGCAGCCCGTCTTTCTCTTCTTCATCTAAAGGGGTTTGGCCATCAATGTAGTCTAAGTCTAATCCCATAAAATTTTAGGCATTTCGTTTTTAATGGCTGTTGCCCTCTCCCTGATGGCGGTTTCGATCCGCTTTTTTGAATTGTCCTGGTCTTCCAGCTTCATGGTATTGGCGGTACGCATCACAATTTG
>CAJBZC010000582.1 GCA_903959965.1 uncultured bacterium | reverse complement strand
GCGGATATAGACCTGTGTATATAGAAGCCCTGGATGGACTGCATAGGGCATAAGTGGTGAATGCCTTTTCAAACCGGGTGCCTGCAGCGGCGAGCGCATCAAGGTTTGGCGTTCTGGCCTGCGGGTCACCATAGCAACCGAGTTCGGGTCCGTTGTCCTCCGAGACGATTAGGAGAATGTTGGGTCTTTGCCCAGCCATTCGAGTGTTTGACGATTTCAGGTTGCCTCCTTTCAGTCCTGCTGACAATAAGACAAGCCAAATACAGGCCGTTGACAGCTTTATCACTTTTGTAGATAAATGACTCATCAGACGCTATGAAATTAATTTTATGTTTCAAATGTAGAACATAATGACAAAAATATTCATATTTGTCATACTTATGAATGCCCTTCAACAGAAAGCAGCGGGTTTGCTGTGTTTGATGATGTTAGTTTCAGCCCGGCAGGATCTCGTGGCTCAACGGGATGGCAGACCGAATGTCTTATTCATTTCGGTTGATGACATGAACGATGCCACTACCTTATTTAATCCATCTCATCCGATCAGAACGCCGGAGCTTGAGCGATTGGCATCCCGTGGTATTTTCTTTACCAGGGCCTATTGTGCGTCTCCTTCCTGTCATCCTTCACGTATGTCTGTACTGACAGGGACACGTCCGCATCGTACGGGGATTTATGAAAATAACACTGATGCCTCTGATTTATTGGCAACCATTAGGACGCTACCAAGGCTTTTTAGAGACAGCGGATATTTTGTTTGTGGTGCCGGTAAAACATTTCATCATGAGTCAGATTGGGCATTTCATGACAGAGCATCCTTTGAGGAGTATCTGTTGATGTCCATTAATGAGCCATATCCCTCGGTGAAGTTGACCGGGATGTCGTGGTTTGGTACGCGTAATACAGACTGGGGAATCTTTCCTTATGATGCATCTCTTACGGCAGACCATCGGACGGTTGAGTATGCCGAGCGGCAATTGAAGCGAAAACACGATCGTCCATTTTTTCTGTCCGTTGGCATTTACAAACCACACTCTCCGTTTTTCGCTCCCAAATCGTATTTCGACGCATATCCGCTACCATCTTTACGGATGCCTGATCTGCCTTCAGATGATATGGCGGATTTGCCTACTGGAGCCATCTCCTTGCAGCAATTGCGGTCTGCAACGGGGCCAGGTCGAAGTTATGGTTCAGGTCGGGGATTCTGGCAGGGGCTTCAACGGGCAAATGACAGTTTCCCGGGCATTTACAAATCCTTTTTACAGGCATATTACGCCTGTTCAAGCTTTGCGGATGATATGATCGGCCGGGTGGTTCGGGCTTTGGAACAGAGCGATTACCGGGATAATACGATCATTGTTCTTTGGTCGGATCATGGATTTCATACAGGCGAAAAAGAGCAGATCGAGAAGTTTGCACTTTGGGAGAAAACCACACATGTACCATTGATCTTCATGACGCCCGGTGGTGTAAGAAACCGACGGATAGATCAGCCGGTGGATCTGACATCAATTTATCCCACCCTGGCCGAACTATGCGGATTGCCGCTTCACCGTGAGGCTGTGGGTAAAAGCCTGGTTCCGTTGTTGTACGGGCAACCCCTGGAACTGCCGCCTGCAGTAATGACATACCGGGAGGGAAATCACGCGGTAAGAACCGCAAGATGGAGATTTATTAGATATGCCGACGGATCTGAAGAATTATACGATCATGATGTCGATCCAGGGGAATATAGAAATATTGCGAGTGATACATCCTATTCATCATTAAAGGATTGGTTGCGTACTTATCTCCCTAAAACGAATATGCTATCGTTACGTGGGAAGCAATGATCCGTCATGTTTACATTTCATTCAATCATTATGCGAAAGTCGATCATTATCCTGTTGCTGACCATTTCTACTGCAGGCGTCTCCCAGCATTCATCTGAGCGGGCTTCATTTGGCAGGGCCACGACCCATCAAGTTCCCGTATTGGTCAATAAGCAGCACAATCCGGTTATGACCATTCAGTGGGAAGCTGAAGGACACGCTGTGGATGCCATTGAGCTTGATTTCCAAGGCACCTCTTCAATGAAGGATATTCGGTCCGTTCGCGTTTTCATGTCGGGTACTCCATCGATCTTCGATACGGCCAGGCTGATCGCGACTGCCCGCGTTTCCAACAATCGATGTCTCATTCCGGTCAAACTCTCCGGTGGGGTAAACAAGGTTTGGATATCCCTGGAATTGGATCCTGGCACCGATTTGCGACATACTTTTTCTGTGAGATGTTTGGGGATACAATCCGGGGATTCACGGCTTTCTGTAATGTCGGAGCCTCTGACGCCCCCGGTACTTCGTGCGGGTCTGGCGTTGCGCTCGCATGGTGAAGATGGGGTGGATACCTACCGGATTCCCGGACTTGCCACCTCTCGGAAAGGGACGGTCATGTCGGTTTATGATGCAAGACGGGCGTCGAGCCGGGATCTCCAGGGTGATATTGATATTGTGCTCAATCGCAGTGTTGACGGTGGGCGCCATTGGGAACCCATGCAGGTGGTACTGGATATGAAAGAATGGGGCGGATTACCTCAGAAATTCAACGGGGTCAGTGATGCATCAATCCTGGTCGATGATCGTTCGGAAAATATTTTTATTGCAGGGCTTTGGATGCATGGAGTGCTTGATGAGCGTGGTCAACCGATAATGCCCCTTGATGCGGCATCCAACGCTTGGAATCACCAATGGAGAAATCGGGGTTCGCAACCGGGCTACGATGTGCGACATACATCCCAGTTTTTAATCTCTCAAAGCACGGATGATGGTCTGACCTGGTCAGCACCCGTGAACATCACCGGGATCAAGGACAGCAGTTGGTGGCTATTTGCTCCTGCGCCCGGACGCGGCATCACATTGGACGACGGTACACTTGTTTTCCCAACCCAGGGTCGTGACAGCGTAGGCCGTTCTTTTTCTAACATTACATTCAGTCGCGATGGAGGCAAAACCTGGCACACCAGTCGCCCGGCCATGTTCAATACGACAGAATGCCAGGCAGTGCAACGTTCCGATGGCAGCATCATGCTCAATATGCGACATAATGCCAACAGAATCGATACAGGAATGTCCAATGGCAGGGGCGTGGCGATCACATACGATCTTGGGGGCAGCTGGATTGAACATCAGACCTCTAGGCATGCACTTCGGGAGCCTACCTGTATGGCTGGATTTCATCGACATGAGATGGGTAGGAGCAAACGTTCTATGCTGTTATTTTCGAATCCCAATGCGGAGAAGTTGCGAACACATATGACCATTAAGGCCAGCTTCGATGACGGTGAAACCTGGCCGGCCAGCCATTGGCTCCTGCTCGATGAATTCAAAAGTCGAGGCTACTCCTGTCTGACCTCCATCAACCGGAAAACCATTGGAATTCTATATGAGAGTAGCCAGGCAGATATGGTATTCCAATGGATTCCCGTCAGCACCTTTTCACGTCGCTCATTAAAAAGTGCGGCTTTCCGTCTCTAAGAAGGGACATGTATATAAATTTTGTGATTTTTTTATTATTTACTATGTTTGATATGTACTACAAATAATCATATCAGAATAGTCATCAAATTGTCTTGCGTATGAAAATGTCAAATCTTTCAAGGTTCATGCATCCTTTGCTTGCGTTTCTGCTTATATGTCTGACCTGGGGGGGGGCAATGGGTCAATCGGTCACGGTTCGGGGCCGGGTCACGGATGCCAATGGCAATCCGGTGGCGGACGCCAGTGTGCGGATCAAGGGAAGTGCTACCGGAACGGTCACGCTTTCGGATGGGACATTCTCTTTACAAACGCCTTCCGCAGGCACCCTTTTGGTTATTTCATCGGTGGGCTTTGCGGATCGGGAGATAAATGCGGGTGCGGCATCTGCAACCATTATGCTTTCACAAGCCGACGGGGCTTTGTCGGAAGTCGTGGTGGTAGGGTACACTCAGCAGTCGCGCCGCAAAATCACGGCAGCAGTTTCAAAGCTCTCGACGGATGATCTCTCCAACCGAGCGAGTCCCAATCCTGTTCAGGCCATGCAGGGCAGGCTGCCGGGCGTGTCTGTGCCAGTCAACAACGGTCAGCCGGGTGCCGGGGCTACAAATATCATTATTCGGGGTGGGACCAAACTCAATGTCTATGGCACCGGACTAGGTAATGGTGGGGGCAATGCTGTTGGTTCTGTCGAAAATACGGGTCCGCTGGTCATTGTGGATGGTGTATTTCGCTCCATGGACGATATCAACCCGGATAATATCGAATCGTTTCAGGTGATGAAAGATGCGGCTGCCACAGCCATTTATGGTGCACGGGGTGCAAATGGTGTGATTGTTATCACCACCCGGGGCGGGAAGTTCAATCAGAAGATGAATGTTACGGTCAATCACCGCACGACTTGGGAGACACAGCGGGATGAGTTGGATTACCTCGATGCGGAATCCTATCTAAAACTGGCACGGACAACCGTTTTTAATACGGCCGATCAGTTGGACAAACCTGGTCTCCTGAACAATGCCGGCTTTTCGGCGGGAACCAGGCTCTTTACGGCCAAGGGCCAGTATGGCAGTCATGTCTACACGACCGCTCTTTACAATAATCTGGTTGCGATTGAGGGGCAGTCCTATGTCGACGAGTTGCTGGCAAGGGGATGGAAGACGATCGACGATCCGATCAATCCGGGCACCAAGTTGATTTTTGCCGATAATAATTATCAGGATCTTTTATGGAATACCGGTCTGTCTCAAAATACCAACGTGGGAATCAACGGTGGCGGGGAGTCTGCAAACTATAACCTATCCATTGGGAATACCGACCAAAAAGGCACTTTTGCCGGGACTCAATATCGGCGATTGGACGTGCTTGGAAACTTTGGTTTCAAGATGTCGAAGAATGCCAGGCTCGAAGCGATGGTGAATTATCAGAATATCACACCCAACTTTGTTCAGGAATTTCAGAATGAAATCACCCGGGCCACTCGTGTGACTCCTTTATTGCGGACTTATCGCGAAGATGGACGGCCACATCTGGGCGAGTTGTATTCCACCCGCAATCGTTTCCATACCTTGTATTACGATGATCTTCGGGTACAGACAGAGCGATTTGTAACCCGTTTGGCCGGGGATGTCACTTTGTTGCCAGGCTTGCATCTGAAGCCTGCGGTCTCATACCTCATGCAGGATTACACCTATCAGTTTCAGCGTGACGGCACGCCGGCGGATGAGCCGCAGCCCTCGACCCAGCGTCAAAAAAACTATGACAATACAGACAGTCGCCAGTTGATGGCTGATCTGATCCTGCAATACGACCCGCGTCTTCCGGGAGATCACAATCTGACCATGCTCGGGGGATTCAATTTTACCCGTAACACCGGACGCAGGTCTTTTCTCGGCTCGCAGCGGGCAACCAATGATTATATCTACACCATCAATGAGCCACCGACGACCGTAATTGGCGGGGTGACTGTACCCAATGTGACAGGGTGGGGGACTTCTCTGTCTGAAACCAAATCCGCCAGTTACTTTGGGCAGGCCAACTACGACTGGAATGGTCGTTACATGGCAAGTGCTTCTCTGCGATATGATGGTTTCTCCAATTTCGCTCCGGCCAATCGATATGCATTGTTCCCTTCAGTATCCGCTGGCTGGAACCTGCATTCGGAACAGTGGTTCAAACTAAAGCCGGTGAATATGTTCAAGCTCCGAGCGAGCTGGGGACAGGCAGGTTTGAGTGATCTGTCGCTGGTCGATACCTATGGAGGCTTTTCCTCCACCAGATATGCCGTTAGCCCAGGTATTCTCAGGGCCAATCTTTCCAATCCCAATCTGGTCTGGGAGACCACGGAAACATTGGATATCGCTTTTGATGCGGCCTTCCTGAACAATCGTATTACGCTGACGGTGGATTGGTACGACAAGCGTACGAAGGATCGTCTTGCATCCAAGCCGTTGCCTTCTGAAGCTCCCTTTTCCTCCATTCGTTTTAACAACGGAGTACTTCAAAATCAGGGAATTGAAATTGAAATGGGGGCCACTCCGGTGAAAACACAACATTTCCGCTGGCAAACGACATTCCTATTCGCGAAAAACAACCAGATGATCCTGAAGTTGCCTTCCAATGGCCGTGAACAAAATCGTCAGGGCGGGGATCAGGTATGGGATCCAGTTTCAAAGTCGCTCAAATGGGTCGGCGGATATGCCGAAGGAGAGCGTCCTTTCTCTTATTACGCCTACCAGGTGCTGGGTGTTTTTTCCACCAATGCTGAGGCAGCGGCGTGGAATGCAAAGACGAAAGATAACCTGGCCACACCCAGAGGCCAGACGGTCGGTAAGAAGGCAGGTGATTTCATCTTTGCAGATCTCAACGCTGATGGAGTCATCGATACGAAGGATCAGGTGTTCATGGGATACCTCACGCCGGATATTACCGGAGGATTTCACAATACATTCACGTGGAAAGGGATCTCTATGCGGGTGGGCATGGACTATGCGCTGGGGCACATGATCAGTAATGGAGCGTTGGCACGATCACTCGGAACCGGGCGTGCTTTCAATGAAGGAGCTCCGGCAGAAGCACTCGGGCCGGATATCTGGCAGAAGGAAGGAGACCAGGGTAAGCGTTATGCCAGATTTTCTTTTGCGGATGCAGACTTCGGACAACGCAATTATATTCGTTCTTCGGCCCTAGGGGGTAACAATGGTTATGGATCTGATGTCTCCGCCATGATTTCCAAAGGTGATTTCCTGGCGCTGAGGGAAATAACAGTCTCATATGATCTTCCAAAAGATATGATGAGGAAGATTAGGTCGACTGGCATGAATGTATTCGCCAGTGTATTCAATCTTGGCTATCTCACCGCATATAAGGGGGTGAATCCTGAGGTCTATACCGGTTTTGATGCATTGGGCTATCCGAGGCCCAGGCAATTCATCATGGGAGCTACATTGAAATTTTGAGTTCGATAAGGTTTGACCATTGTTTAAAGCAAAGCTGATCAAGATGAAAAAGAATATAAATATCATGATACTGGGAGCCTTATCGATCATGCTCTCCGGTTGCGAAAAAATGTTGGAGGTGAAGCCTCAGTCAAGCGTTACTGAGGAAACCTATTTCAAGAATGAAGGTGACTTTGAGCCATATGTTACCGGGATTTACACCCAGCTCAGAGGATTTGCCAATAATATCACTTATGGGACGGAAAGAGGCGAGGAGCTTATTGTCGCATCGAATGCCCGCTTTACTACGGCGTGGAATCACATTATCACGCCTACGACAGGTTCTATCAACTATAATGGATGGTATGCGGCGATCGGTCACTGCAATCTCTTGCTGGATAAGATTCGGGCTTTTAATTTCTCCAATGCCGGGACCCGGAATCGCATCATGGCAGAGACATATGCCATGCGTGCCTGGTTCTATTTTGATTTGATAAAGGTTATCGGTGATGCTCCAATTATGTTGACGGCGGTTGTGGATGAGAATGTGCCACTGCTGCCTCGTTCTCCTGCCGTTGATGTGGTAAAACAGATCATCAGCGATGTGGATTCGTCTCTCGGCCTATTCAAAGCTGTACCGGGCTTTTCCGCCTCCGCTTTCCCTTCCAGCAAATATCGTTTTGCTTATGCGTCTGCCCTGGCACTTAAGGCGGATGTCAAGATGTGGAGCGGCAAAGTGACCGGAGGTGGAACGGCGGCATTGAACGAAGCGATATCCATCATCAATGAAATTGAGACCACAGGTGTGCGTTTGAATGCGAATTTCAGGGATGTAGTCGGACTTCGAGCCACATCGAATCCGGAAGTGCTCATATCATCCTATTTCAACCGGGATGAAACGGGTGGGACTTATGCCGTGAATGCTCTCCCGTTCCAGGCCATTGTGGCCGGCGCTGTAAATATGGACAGTATTCCCTGGGCGGCCAATTCTGGAAATGCACAAGGTGCTTATCAAATCAGTACTCAGTCACGCGCGTTATTTTCCGCCAACTGGTCAGACAAGCGCATTCCTTTCACATGGGTGCAGCAACGTGCTGCTAACGGAGCGCTCGGCATCGCATGGATCACCAAATTTCCGGGCGTCAAATATTCCGATGACCGTTTCCCGGATAATGATGTGATTATCTACCGCTGGGCTGATATGCTTCTGCTCCGGGCTGAGGCTTATGCTGCAATTGGCAATACCACGGCCTGTATCCAGCAATTAAACCAGATCAGGTCCCGCGCCGGAAATCCAAATTATACCGGGCCGAGTGATAAAATTACGCTAGAACGTGAGGTCTTGAGCGAGCGTGGCCGTGAACTATTCTTCGAAAATAAGCGATGGTTTGATCTTGTCCGATTTCATTCCGGTGGCACGATCAATGTCTATACTTTCGTGCCGAACCTGATTGGAAAGACCACACCCCTCTACTGGCCACTCAATGCGACGGTGCTGGCCAATAATCCGCAGTTGAAACAGACAACTGGCTATTAATGCAAACACTACCGGCCCCTCATTCATGTTGAAGGATGCAGGGGCCGGTATTATCATCGTTTTTCACCCTCGAAGTATTCATGTATGTCATCTTACGGAGCGCTTATTGCGGCGACATTCACCCCATTTCACCCGGACGGAACACTTCATCTGGAGCGGATTCCGGCACTGGTAGACCGACTTTGTCTGGACGGACTTCAGGGCGTTTTCATTTGCGGGACCAACGGGGAAGGGCCCAATATGACCATTGATGAACGCATGCGGGTTGCCGAGGCTTATTTGTCTGCTGTGGACGGACGTCTGCGTGTTATTGTTCATGTCGGACATCCGAGTATTGCCGAAGCCAGAAACCTGGCTACCCATGCTGCGGCTGTCGGTGCCGATGCCTGTTCTGCGGTCGCCGGCTTTTATTTTAAGCCAACTTCTGCTGAAAACCTGGCCGACTGCATGGCCGACATCGCCGCCGGAGCGCCTGAGTTGCCGTTTTACTATTATCACATCCCACATCTTACAGGCGTGGCCATTGATGTTGATGCCTTTCTCCAATATGCGGGAGATCGCATTCCAAACCTTGCAGGCGTGAAATACACCGCAAACACACTGCACGAGTTTCAATCGATGACACGTCAGTGGCGTGATAAATACGACATTCTCTTCGGGCTCGACGAACTGATGCTCCCCGCATTGTCCGTCGGAGCCGGCACGTTTATAGGAAGCACTTATACATTTGCAGCTCCCCTCTATCTTAAGACCCTGAATCTTTTTAAGGCTGGACGGATGGCTGAAGCGGAAGAGAATCATGCCTACCTGGTTGAAATGGTGCGCATTCTGCTCCGTTATCCTCCAATCCCTGCTCAAAAATGTATCATGAGGATGATGGGTATAGACTTGGGGCCGTCCAGGCTTCCACTCGTCAATCTGACGGTGTCACAGGAATCTCAGCTTAGACAATCCCTGGAGAAGATTGATTTCTTTACGATCATAGAGGAAGCACGAGTGAGCCTCGCTGATTGCTGAAAGGCCACAATTGATGACAAGCGTAATGGCTTTTATAAATGTTGAAAGCCCATATTCATTCCTCCCGCGCATGTTAGTAAGAATTCTTAGGATTTTTAGGATATTGTTGATCCAAGTGTTCATGCTGGCGCACCAAGGGCAGGCACAGAACGATCAGCTGATGAAGCATTTCACTTGGGCACCATTGCCTTCGTTGCCGGACCCACAGGGTTTTGCGGGATCATTTGCGGGAGTTTCTGAGGGGGTGCTGATCGTTGCCGGTGGGGCACAGTTCAGGGATGGCATCCGGCCTTGGAACGGTGGTGTAAAAGTCTGGGATGATCGCATCTGGGTACTGTCTGATCCGGCGGGGCAATGGCAATTCGCCGGCCGTCTGCCCCGTCCGTTGGGTTACGGTGTATCCTTGACCATCAAGGAAGGGCTGCTTTGCGTTGGGGGGGCAGATGCTATCAATCATCACCCGGATGTATTTTTGCTGAGCTACACTCCACAAAAAATCAGGACAGAAAGACTTCCTTCTCTTCCAATATCTCTGGCTAACGCTTGCGGCGCTGTGGTTGGAAGAACCGTAATCATGGCCGGTGGACTGCCGTCGCCGCAGGATACCTGTATCAGCAATTGTTGGTCTTTGAACCTCGATGACGTAAAGTCAGGATGGACTCAACTCCCGTCCATTCCAGGAAGTGGACGCATGCTAAGCATGGCCGGTAGCCTGGATGGAAAATTCTATTTATTTGGCGGCGTCCGCTTGGTCCGCAAGGACAGTTCTGCCGCCTTTAGCCGTCGATATCTCAATGATGCCTGGGTGTTGGATTTGAAAAAAGGTTGGCGACGAGTGTCAGATCTGCCCTGGCCTCTTGCCGCCGCGCCCTCTCCTGCATTTCAGGCAGGGCAGTCGCATTTAATGCTGTTCGGTGGAGACGACGGTCATCTGGCCGACAGCAACTCTATCCTTAAGGATAATCATCCGGGATTCAGGAATGAGATATTGGCTTATGCTTCCATCACAGATCGCTGGTCTGTCATGGGCCAAATACCCGTTGATCACCTGAGTGATGCTTCGACAAATCCTGCCGCCAGTACCTATGCACCCGTAACCACCCCATCGGTGGAATGGAATGGACGCTTGGTTATTCCAGGTGGAGAAGCGCGCCCGGCGGTTC
>CAJBZC010000581.1 GCA_903959965.1 uncultured bacterium | reverse complement strand
TTGTTGAAAGTCCATCCGATGGAGAAATAATAACCTTTAATATTTATGTTGATGAATTGCTTCCATATCCTTCAATCATTGCCTGGCTTCATTCGCAAAGGAGCCCCGCTGATCATGTTGGTCCTGATGATCACAGGAACGGTCACGGCACAAGGGAAAAAAGCATCCCAGAAGCCGTTGGTGGTGTTCGTCACCGGAGACCATGAATACAGCAGTGAGGCCACGATGCCGATCATCGCTGCGGAGTTGGAAAAAAACTATGGATTCCGCACCAAGGTCCTCAAGGCCTACCCTGATTTCAAGTCTGAGGAGAACATCCCGGGACTGGAAGCCCTGAAGGACGCGGACATCGCGGTGTTCTACCTCCGTTGGCGTCGCCTGCCCGCTGATCAGCTAAAACTCATCGAAGATTTTCTGAAAACGGGCAAACCCATGGTTGGATTCAGAACCACCACACACTCATTTAATTTTCCGAAGGGACATCCCTCGGAGCAGTGGAATGCGTTTGGGGAGTGGGCCTTCAACACACCTCCCGGCTGGGGTGGTGTCAACAGGCATACACATTACGGGCATGAATCATCCACGGATGTGACGATGATCGATTCCGTCGCCAACGATCCCATCCTCCATGATGTGGGCAAAAGCTTTCATGTCCGGTCGTGGTTGTATCAGGTATTGCCCAATTATCCTTCCAATGGTTCAAAAGCACTGATGATGGGGCGTTCCGTGAATACAAACAATAAAAATGCCTATGACAATCCGGTGGCGTGGACAGGTACCAACAAGTATGGCGCAAAGATCTTTTTCACCACGATGGGGCATCCGGAAGATTTCGATCAGGAACCATTTCAGCATCTCGTGATCAACGCCATGCACTGGGTTGCGGGGAAAAAGATCCCGAAGAAATGGAAGGGGCCGATGGACATCCACGTGCCATATAGAAAATAAATATAAAAATGTATAAAGTAGGTTTCAACACACTGGTGTGGTCTGCCGTGGTGTCGGATGAGCAGTTCCCGATCATCGACAGACTCAGGGAGATCGGTTACGACGGAGTTGAATGTTTCATCGGCGCTCCGGAAGATGCGGCTTACAGGCGATTCGGGGATCACGCGGCCGGCATCGGATTGGAAACGACTGCCGTGTTTGTAGTGGACACGGATCATAATCCCGTGAGTCCGGATGCGGCTGTCAGGAGCAAGGCGCTGGATCGCATCAAATGGGGTATCGACCGGGCGCATGACATGCGGTCGAGCATCCTCTGCGGACCTTTTCATTCGGCACACGGTCATTTCTCCAAAAAGCCTCCTCAATCAGACGAATACCAGTGGTGTGCGGAAGTGCTGCATGCTGCCGGAGATTACGCCGCCAGCGGTGGCATCACCCTCGCCCTGGAAGCCCTGAACCGATTTGAATGCTATCTCTGCAACACCATGGAGCAGTTGAGTCATCTAATTACCCTGGCCTCTCACCCGCATGTGCGAGCCATGTATGATACACATCATTCTAACATCGAAGAAAAGACGGCGGCGGATGCCCTGCACAGGATTGCGCCTCTACTGGCGCATGTGCATATCAGCGAAAACGACCGGGGCACGCCGGGAGACGGGCATGTGCACTGGGATGAGACCTTTGCCACGCTGGCGGAGATCAAATACAACGGCTGGCTTACGATTGAAGCATTTTCCAGGAATGACCCGGATTTCGCCAATGCCATTAATGTATGGCGGGAGTATTCCGCACCCTGGGAGATGGCGGAAAACGGACTTCGTTTCATCAAACAACAGACCGCAAAACACGCCTGATTCACCTCAACTTAAAATGCAACCATATGTCACAGAACAACTATCCCAAACTACACAATGCAACCTGGCCCGGCATCGTGGGCAAAGGACCGGATTCTGAACCCCCGATCGATCTCGATACACTCCTTCATTTCACCGCCAATGCCGAAGCGGATGGCGTGAAATTCGATGGCATCGACATCGGACTGTTTGAACCACATTTCAATATCGACGAGTCGGAAGACGGGATCAAGCGATTGGCCGATAAGGTTGGCGCATTGAACCTGAACATCGGCTCCCTGGTGGCCCCCATCTGGGGCGGTCCGGCCATGGGCAGCAAGGAAGACCGCGCCGTGTTTGTGGATATGGTGAAGCGTTCCTGCGAATTCGGAAAGAAACTGCGCAATGCGGGCGTACGTCCATACGGTATCATCCGGATCGATTCCGCCAGCAAGCCCGAAGCCTGGGCCAAGGATCCGGCAGGCAACACGAAGCTGATCGCAGAAACCTTCCGCGAAGCCTGCGATGTGGCGGCAGATTACGGCGAAAAACTCGCGGCAGAGGGAGAGATCTGCTGGGGTGGCATGCACAGCTGGAAGGCCATGATCGATACCCTGGAGGCTGTTGATCGTCCCAATATCGGCTTTCAGGCAGACATGGCACATACCCTGCTGTACTTACTGGGATATAACGCGCCGGAAGACCGCATACTGCCAGTGGACTTCGACTGGAGCGACGGAGCCGCGCTGGATGAGGGACTGAAAAAACTTACCGCCGCGCTGCGACCCTGGACGCTGGACTTCCATGTAGCCCAGAATGACGGAACGGTTCATGGTACCGGATCGCATGACAAGACAGGCCGTCATTGCCAGGCACTGGATCCCAACGGCAAGCTCGATATCGCCCGGCATGCCGGTTACTGGCTGAGGGATGAAAATGGTGAACTCACCAAGGCCTTCCAGCACATCTGCTGGGATGGATGCATGTTCCCCAATGAGGTGCTGATGAAGCAGCAAACCTGGAACGACATCCTTGCCGCCCTGGTGAAAGTAAGGAACCATCACGGATGGGAAGGATAAGTAAAACATATTTAGATTTAAATCTTAAACAATGGAAAAGAAAAAAATAAATATAGGTCTCATCGGTGGTGGATTCATGGGAAGAACCCACTCCAATGGATACAACAGGATCCGTAACTTTTTTCCGGATCTGGCCTACACGCCGGTATTGAAGGCCGTCTGTTTCAGAAATGGATCTAAACTGAAGGCCTTCGCCGATCAGTGGGGATATGAGAGCACGGAGACCGATTGGCGTAAACTCATAGAAAGAGATGATATCGATGCGGTGGATATATGTACACCGAATGACAA
>CAJBZC010000580.1 GCA_903959965.1 uncultured bacterium | reverse complement strand
GAGGCGTCGGTTCGATCCACTCTTCACACGCACCAAATCATAGCGCAGTCAGAAACTGCATCGTATCTACTCCGTCCGCATAGTCCGTCAACGTCGGATGCTGCGCCTGTCCGAATGGCATATACCCATGACCGACAATGCATTGGATCTTTTCAAGATCCATTCCGGCAGCCGGGTCCGATCCGATTTCGAAGTGCATGTAGTGTAGTTGACTGATTGGAGAAAATGGAGATGGATCCTCCGTCAGCAGGATAGAATCATTCGTCATATAGAAACGATTATTCATGATCTGCAACGTTAGATGATAGTCAAAGTTATGCCGGTATTTATGCTCATCCGCCAGGAAGGCGTATTTCCGAAGGGCCTGCAGCAAGGGGACAAAGTCGTATCCTTCCGGCACCCGGACCTGACTGACATTTCGACATCCCAGTCCGAAATAAAGCTGGATGTCATCTGACAGTTTTTCCAGTTCCTCCTGGGTTTCCGAACCGTCCAGTATGGCGACGGAGGTACGATTCTTCCGGATCAAATGTGGATAGCGGCTAAAGTAATAGTCGAAATACCGGGCCGTATTGTCGGACCCCGTGGCTATATAGGCATCACAGCCGTTGAGTCGCTCTTCGATCCGGATCAACTGCTGCGTCGCCGGAAACTGGTCATGCAACCAGTACACCAGTGCGGTCGGAAGTTTTTCATCCTTCGAAGAAAGCTTAACGCGTTGAATGTGTCCGGAAATAAAGGTGCAAAGCATATCATGGAAACCTACCAGCGGTATATTCCCGGCCATGACCAACCCCACGGTTTTTGGGGTCGCCTGTTCTTCCGGCAAGGCATACCGATGAGCCAAAGTAGTCAGTGCCTCTTCATTCAGAAAGCTTTCCCGGATCTCTGCTACCGCGATGTCAACAAACGGTTCAATAAACCAGGGATTATGGACAGATGCCCCTTTCAAAGCTGTCTTCCAGGATACATCTTCACTAGCCATGTAGGTCCCCAGGGCCGCTAAGGCCGAAATTCTTTCCTGTAATTTCATTTTTGGATTTTCAGTCGCATAATCTATCTTTATGCATCGTTTATAAGGCAAAAGTAATTCCAATTTCAACCCAAAAATTTCCGACTCATGGCCATCAAGATCACCGACGAATGCATCAACTGTGGTGCCTGCGAACCTGAATGCCCGAACAATGCCATCTATGAAGGCGGGGTTGAATGGGCTCTGTCGGACGGAACCACGGTGAAAGGCAGTTTTACGCTCCTCGACGGATCCGTCATGGATGCAGACCTGAAAAACGCCCCCGTCAGCAATGATACCTACTACATTGTCCCGAACAAATGCACCGAGTGCCAGGGCTTCCACGAAGAGCCCCAGTGTGCCGCCGTCTGCCCGGTCGACTGCTGTGTTCCGGATGAAGCATACGTCGAGACCGTCGAGGAACTTATGGCCAAGAAGGAGCGTCTGCACATCTGATCGCAGCCGATCATTGCCGATCGACGATATCCACGGAGGGTGGAAGGGGGTGCCAGCCGTATCTCCGTCCACCCTTCTGCATTGAATGACAAATGAACAAGCTCATGAGAACAGTCATTTCGCTCACTATCCTGCTGCTGGCGGCATCCTGTGATCAGACCTTCCCCCGAAAGGATCCGCGTCAGCAATACCTGGCGGAGATGATGCAGGCGGATGCAGACTTCGCCGCCATGGCGGCTGAAAAGGGCTACCGGAAGGCCTTCCTCCAGTATATGGAAGATGAGGCCGTTCTGCTGCGCGATAACTACCTGCCCATTATCGGAGCCGATGCTGTCCGTTATGTCACAGGTATGAATGACAGCACGTTCACGGTCGATTGGAGTCCGCAGGGCGGAGATGTCGCCACCTCCGGAGACATGGGCTTCACCTACGGAATCTATGAACTGCGGACGGCCACCGAAAAACAAAGCGGCACATATGTCACCGTTTGGCGTCGTCAGGAAGATGGCAGCTGGAAATACCTGTTGGATGCGGGTACCCAGGGACTGCCGACGCGAGATGCTGTTCCGTCTCCGGAGTGATGACCAGGCAGCAGAAGCCACTTTCAGTCCGTTGATCACCTACCTTTGCATTGTCAAACTTTCAGCATGACCAAACCCCGCATCGCAATGGTGACCGGAGGATATTCTTCGGAAGCCGTTATATCCTACAAAAGCGCCGTGACGATCGATGCGCATCTTGATCGACAGCGCTACGATGTTTATCGCATCGATATTACTCCAGATGGATGGTTTCATACAGACGCAGAAGGACTTCGGACGGAAGTGGACCGCAGCGACTTCTCCATCCGCAGCGGTGGCGACCACATCAGGTTTGATGCAGCCTTCATCGGTATCCATGGAACGCCCGGCGAAGACGGCCGCCTTCAGGGATATTTCGACATGATCGGCCTCCCTTACACATCCTGCGATGCCGCCACCTCAGCCATCACCTTCAATAAACGCTACACCGTGGCCGTGGCGGCATTCTCCGGTATCAGGGTCGCAAAATCACTGCATCTGTTCCGCCACAATCCATTGTTGCCGCAAGAGATCCTGTCATCACTGCAACTTCCGGTATTCGTGAAACCCAATAACGGGGGATCGAGCATCGGCATGAGCAAAGTTTCCGATCCCCAGGCACTCCCGGCAGCGTTGGAAAAGGCCTTCAGGGAAGACGACCAGGTGCTGGTGGAGGAATTCATCTCAGGACGCGAATTCACCATCGGCGTTTTTCGCAGCGAAGGCCAGATCAAAACCCTGCCGTTCACGGAAGTCATCAGCCAGAACGAATTTTTCGACTTCGAAGCGAAATACCAGGGCCGTTCCACCGAGATCACCCCGGCGCAATGCCCGGAAGACATGGCCGACAGCATACGAGATACCGCCACGCGGGTATATGCGATCTTCAACTGCCGGGGCATTGTCCGCATGGATTTCATCTTCGACGAAAAGGTCGGAGCACCCTTCTTGCTCGAGATCAATACCGTACCGGGGCAGTCCGAAGCCAGCATCGTGCCGCAGCAGGTGCGGGCCATGGGTTGGAACCTGACAGATTTCTACGCAAAACTGGTGGATGAAGCCCTCAGCCGCCGCTCATCATGAAAAGCAAAAAACGACAGCCCGTGGCAAAAGGCAGTAAGAAACGTCCGCTGTGGATGCATATCCTGATGGCAACGGGACTCTCTATCCTGATATTTTTCGTTTTCTTCCTCACCCTTAACCTGCTGACAAGGCATGGCAAGTACCTGCGCGTCCCGGATGTCAAGGGTAAAAATCTCCTCGAGGCCGTCAAATACCTCGAGGATGAGGGGTTTGAAGTGCTTGTACAGGATTCCGTTTATTACGATACCATCCCCGCCCTCACGATCCTCAAACAGTTCCCGGACCCCGATGCCACCGTCAAGGTGAACCGAACGATCTACCTCACCGTCAACCGCCTTACAGCACCTGTTATCAGCATGCCCAACCTACTGGGGATGTCCTTCCGGAATGCCGAACTCGAGCTCCGGGCCCGGGGACTCAAACTCGGAGATACGACCTATGTGCCGGATATCGCCAAGAATGCCGTAAAAGATCAACGCATCGACGGAGTCAGCATCCGACCGGGCAGTGATGTACCGATGGGCACCGTCGTTTCCCTGGTGCTGGGTGCCGGAGTTGGTATGGAACAGATGCCCGTACCCGATCTTTTCGGAATGACATACGGCGAAGCCCAGGCCATGCTGGAAGCCACAGGCATCAGCCTGGGTGTCGTTCTCCTCGATCCGGACCTGACAGATACAGCGACAGGCTATGTCTATTGGCAAAATCCAAATCCCCTGGCTGAAGATCTCCGCCCCAACCTGATTCGTGCAGGTCAGATGATGGATATCCGTCTTTCACTGGCAAAACCAGAACGGGCAGAGGGCGGAGAAGCGCTGAAACCTGAAGAAGAACTCTGAGTCAGCAGTCAATATCAAATGCTTTTTTACCCGCTTATATTTATTTTTAGATAAAATATAAACCATGGATATCATCACCATCGAAGAACTGCACAACCGCCTTAATACCGGCGAACAAATCAATCTGATCGATGTTCGTGAGCCTTACGAACATGAAGAGTTCAATATTGGAGGAGTCCTGCATCCGTTGGGACGCATCATGTCCGCCGACGTGGATGACATCGAACAACTGAAAGACAGCGAAGTCATCGTGTATTGCCGCAGCGGAAACCGCAGCGGACAGGCTGCCATGATGCTAGAATCCATGGGCTTCTCCAAGGTCAAGAACCTGCAGGGTGGCATGATGGCCTGGCGCGTGCAGTTCCCCGGCTGATTCAAGGTTGTTAAGACCAAAGGCTGTTTCGCTACACCTGACCCGTATCGCTCAGATTACCGCATACCAAGGTCTTTCACAGCACGTTCCAGCATTACCTCTGTCAGCCCGCGACTGAAGGCATCAATGTCGTCGGGGTTGAAAGATTCAGTCTGTACTGACCAGATAAGCCTTTCGCTTTCTACATCAAAAAGATTTCCCTCCATCGAATAGGTGCGATCCGTGGTATAATATCCCGGATCGTACATGATCGGCCACCAATATTGATAATAACCACGAAATCTTAACCCATATCCGGAATAGGGCATGTAGGGTGTGCCCGGAACATATCGGGCCTCGCTTTTCTTTTCCAGCAGGGTGACGGTATAGATCAGGTCGCAACGCAGTTCACGGATCCTGGAGAGCATCAGCTCCTTGTCGGGCGTTGTCTCCCGGGTAAAAGTAGCCGGAAATTCATCCAGACTTCTCACTACCGCCATACCCTGATCCCGTGCTGCCCGTGCCATGTGATCCTCCAAAGAAATCCGCACCCGATGATTGCCGGTGATCGCTGAAATGAACACCTTCTGGTAACGCTTTCCGGTTATATGTTCAGGATTTCTCCAGGAGGAAGTCACGCGTTGCGATGGACCGCAGGCATCAATGATCAAGAGGCAACATATGAGAAAGGAAGGCAGCAGACGAGCGTGGTTTTTCATGACAAGCGGTTTGAGGTGAATCAGTGCATAAAATTAGAAAAGGCCCCCGAGAGGGCCTTTTCAAGTTTCCATTGCGGATCATGTAATGTCTACGGATAGTATTTCGTGTATGCGTGACCGTTACCAGCCAACTGACAGTCCGATCATGAAATTACGACCAGCCATCGGGAAGAAATAATTCTCGGTGGTCATGGCGCCACCCGCCATATAGCTGAATGTGTAACCATTAGGCTCATATCGTACATCAAACAGATTGTTCACCTGCAAACGGATCGCCGTATTCAGCGCTCCACGAATCTCAGGTTTCCAGGTCAGGTGCAGGTCCTGAACGAAATAAGGATCCAGGCTCCGACTCTTACGGCCCGTATTGTCGAGATATTGACGGGATACATACTTTGCCGGCAGAGAGATCTCTGTCCGCTTAGTTGGCCGTACATTCAGGGTCATGGCACCAACCATCGCCGGGGAGAAGGCGATTACAGACCGGTCAAAGGTTTCAGTGATCTGGCCTCCATTGTCGTAGTCGTCATAGAAAGCGGTCAGTCCGATGATCCGGTTATCACTCAGGGTGAGATTACCTCGGATGTCCAACCGCTCTGTCGGTCGGTGACTGGCATTGAGTTCCAGTCCAAGCCGGTAGCTGTTCGGAATGTTCGTACGTGTATAGGCACCCACATCGTTGATACGTCCAGTAAGCACGAGCTGGTCGCGATAGCGCATATAATAGGCAGTTGCGCCCCAGGAGGTTTTTTCACCTCCCCGCTCGATCCCGGCTTCAATGTCATGCAGCTGCTCCCGCTTCGGAAGTTGGGCAGCGCCCGCTTCGAAATCATCCCTATTGGGTTCCTTGTTGGCGACGGCCCACGACAGATAGATCCTTCCCGCATTGGTCCTATAGGTCAATCCGATCTTCGGATTCAGGAAATTCCAGGTTTGATCGACCATCAAGGTCGGATTATCCCGAAACCCGTTCAGATCGTAATTCACATGCCTATACTGAAGATCCGCGAACAAAAGGAGTCTCTCATTCAGAGATTCCTGCCACTTCACATAGCTGTTGATGTCTCGCTTTGAAGCATCCAGGTCGTACCATCGATGGTCCTTCGGAACAGCCTGTTGCGCCCAGATCACTTTCCCGTAGTGATCTCCAAGGTAGGCGGAGCCGCCCCCGCCTCCAATGATCTCGCGCCGGTCATCTTTATATTGAAGAGAAAAGGTCTGACCGAAAAAATGATTGTCGAGCCAAAGCTGGCGCACGATATCCGTCCGCTGGATGGTCGTGCCGTTGATCACCGCCGCTGGCAGGCCAATGGAACTGAACCTGCGATTTGATTTGTACTGTTCGTAATATCCCAGACCACGGGTATAAAACAGCGCTGTCTGCAGGTTCAGCCGGTTGCTGAACCGTTGGTTGTAGAACAGCTGGTAGTGCGTCTGCCGGTAATTATCCGTTTCATTATCATATGGATCACCCGGTTTCTCGGTTCCGGCCGGGTTATATGTCCGGTCGTTGTCAAGCTTCGACTCCGGTATGCCATACCAGGCCTGGTAGGTCTTCTCCTTGCCGGAGAAGATGTTGAAACGCAGGGAGCGGTCAGACAGGATATACGCACCGGAAGCATAGAACGATTGGAGGTCACTCTTTGCACGGTCCACAAAACCGTTGCTGCTGATCCTGGACAGCCGGGTATCAAAGGTGAACTTGTCGCGGATCAATCCTGTGCCAGTCTTCAGCGTGTTCCGCCAGGTGTCGAAGGATCCGAAACTGTTATGCAATTCACCATAGGCCTTCTCCCGCACCTCGTTGGTATTCAGATGGATGCTGGCACCAAAGGCTCCGGTGCCGTTGGTACTGGTACCTACGCCGCGCTGGATCTGAATATTAGAGGCAGAAGATGCGAAATCCGGCAGATTTACGAAGAAGACGCCCTGGGATTCCGCATCATTATAAGGAATGCCGTTCAGCGTGATGTTGATGCGTGTGGCATCTGTTCCGCGGATCCGGATGCCGGTGTAACCAACCCCGTTGCCGGCATCTGAATTCACAACCACCGATGGTGTCTGATCCAGCAGAAAGGGAATGTCCTGACCGAGATTCCTGCGTTCGATATCTGATGCCTTCAGGGTGGTCTGGGTAAAAGGGGCCGTCTCAGCGGCGCGCACAGCGCGGATTTCGATGGGTTGCATCAACTGACGATAAGGCGTAAGCTGAATCTCCCAGAAGTTTCCGGTGCTTAGGGTCGTGTCTTTCGATTGATATCCCACCGCGGAGATCCGGACCTTGAAAATCCCGACAGAAAGTCCGCGGAGTAGAAATCGACCGTCGTCTCCGGCCACGGCCTGCCGTTTGTCGTCGATCTGGATGGTGGCACCCGGCAACACACCGGCGTGCAATGCGTCGCTCACGCGACCGCTCTGTGCAATCTGTGCGTCGGCCTTCAATGCGATGAGGCCCGCACACAATAATGTCATTGTCTGTTTCATGACTGTTTTTGATAATCAGCCGGACCATCTCACCGGTTCGGCCGGGTTCACAAAAACAGGAAAGGAGAGGAGTGAGGCTCTGTCCTTCCCTGCGCAGGCATTACCCTGATCAGGTTCTACGGGTTTGATCTCAGCCTCCTCTCCACCATGGCCGGAAAGGAAGCACCCCGGGAAACGCTGTAAATAAATTACGATATCGTGCCGCAAAGTTAACGGCTGGGAAAATAATCCGATACCCGTTTTTTGGTTTGATATCTCCGGAAAAAAAACGGGACATAAAAAAGGCAGCCATTTGGGTGCCTTGGTTGCGAAGGGAGGGATCGAACCTCCGACCTTCGGGTTATGAGCCCGACGAGCTACCGCTGCTCTACTTCGCGATTTGTAATGCAAATATACACCCTCCCTTTCAAACCACCAAACCTCTTTTAATAATGTACCTTTGCAATATTCATGAAATCAGGATTCGTCAGCATTTTCGGCCGGCCCAATGCAGGCAAGAGCACCTTAGTGAACGCGCTCGTCGGTGAGAAACTCGCTATCGTCTCGCACAAGTCGCAGACTACGCGGCACCGCATCCGGGCCTTCCTCAACGGACCGGAGCATCAGATCATCTTCTCCGATACGCCGGGCATCATCCAGCCGGAATACAAATTGCATGAAAAGATGATGCAGGCCGTAAAATCCTCCCTGGAAGATGCGGATGTGGCCTTGTTGCTGGTGGATGTCCGCCGCCCGACAGAAGAGTCGGATGCCATCTTCTCCGCGTTGCGCCTTAAAGTGCCGGCCATCGTCGTGGTCAATAAGACCGATATGGCCAAGCCAGAACAGGTAAATGCAGTAACCGATTTTTTCCGGCAGCGCCCATATGCGAAGTTGGTCATCCCAGCTTCCGCCCTGCGCGGCAATAACCTGGACCAGATCCTGGCTGCTATTCTTGAATTGTTGCCCGAAGGGGAGGCCTTCTTCGCACCTGATGACCTGACGGACATGCCTACCCGATTTTTTGTATCCGAGATTGTGCGTGAGAAGATATATGAGCTCTTCGACGAGGAAGTACCCTACCAAACCACCGTCGCCGTCCGCGAATTCAAGGAAAAACAGACACTTACCAAGATCACAGCAGATATCGTCGTACAAAGAGAATCACAGAAGGCCATCCTCATCGGAGAGGGCGGCCGAATGATCCGCCGGCTGGGTACTGATGCCCGAAAAGATATCGAAGCCTTCCTCGGCGGGAAGGTATTCCTGGAACTCTTCGTGAAGGTACGACCAGGCTGGCGCGATAACGATACGCATCTCCGGGAATACGGATATACCTGATGCTAAATCACGTCATCCTTCAATTGCATTTTGCGCCCTGCCCTTTTTGAGGGAACTTGCACCCGAATAAACCCCAACCCATGCCCGGATTCACCGTTGCCATCGTCGGCAGGCCCAATGTGGGCAAGAGCACCTTCTTCAACCGAATGATCGAACAACGTAAGGCCATTGTAGAAGACACGCCCGGCGTTACGCGTGACCGTCAATACGGCGTGGCAGAATGGAGTGGGAAGGCGTTCAACGTGATCGACACGGGCGGATTTGTTGCCGAAGGAAAGGATATCTTTGAGCCGGAGATCCGCCGTCAGGTGATGATCGCCATCGAAGAAGCGCATGCCGTGATCTTCATGACCGATGTCGTCACCGGGGTGACAGACCTGGACGCAGCTGTGGCCGATATGCTTCGTCGTTCAACCAAACCCGTGTTCCTGGTCGTTAATAAAGTGGATAACGGCACCCGACTCCTGGAAGCCACTGAGTTCTACAGCCTGGGTTTCGAACACAATCATTTTCTGTCCTCCATCTCCGGCTCTGGCACGGGTGAACTATTAGACGACATCGCTTCCATCATCCCGGATACCCCCGAGGAAGAAGCCATCGACGAACAGGCCCTGCCTAGATTCGCGATCATCGGACAGCCGAATGTCGGAAAATCATCCCTGCTCAACGCCCTGCTCGGATCAGAACGCACCATCGTCAGTGAAATCGCGGGAACGACCCGCGATACCATCCATACCCATTACAAACTTTTTCAGAAGGAATTCATCCTGATCGATACCGCCGGTATCCGCCGCAAGGCCAAGGTAGAGGAAGACCTGGAGTTCTATTCCGTCATACGTGCCATCAAGGCAGTTGACGAAGCGGATGTCTGCCTCCTGCTCATTGACGCAGAAAAAGGCATCGGACAGCAGGATCTGAACATCTTCTCCCTTGCCAGCAAAAAGGGAAAAGGCATCCTCCTGCTGGTCAATAAATGGGACCTGGTCGCGAAGGAAACCAACACGGCCCGTGACTACGAAAAGGAATTGCGCCAGCGGCTGGCACCCTTCAACGATGTACCCATCCTCTTCATTTCTGTCAAAGACAAGGTAAGGATCTTCAAGGTCATTGAAACAGCCCTTGAAGTGTATGACAATCGTAAGCGCAAAGTGCCCACATCCAAGCTTAATGATATCATGCTCAAGGCCATCGAATCCTATCACCCGCCCGTGGTGAGAGGCAATTCCATCAAGGTGAAATATGTGACACAGCTGCCCACTGTCGTGCCCAGCTTCGCTTTCTTCTGTAACTATCCGGATGACATTAAAACGCCTTACCGGAATTATCTGGAGAACAAGCTGCGCGAAAACTTTAATTTCAGGGGAGTACCCGTGCGTATCTTCTTCCGGAAGAAATAAAAATAAATATAGATTTCTGTTCTATCAGGCCCCAAGCCTGCTCAACAAGCTGGAAATACCTTCTGTAAAGGTCATCAGTGCTTCTTGTTGCTCCTGAATAAAGGCGTTGTCGTCGATGCGTCCCAGCACCTGCTCCATTTCAGCTTCGGTATCATACACCATCTGCCGGAAAGGATTTTCATAGTCCTTCTGACGGGAATCCAGGATGCCCTGCATGATCCATCGCTTTGTCTCCAATGCCTCATCTGCCAGACTTCGTAACCTGACGACATCAAAGGTTTTCTTATCGATCACACCCAGCTCCAGCAAACAGGCAATGGCGTGCGTGTTTCTTTGTCTCTGGTAATTATCCGATTGCCGGCGATAGAACTGATGGATATCATTCCATCCTTTATATTTTCCGATATCCGCCCTTAGCTTATTCACTTCCGAAGTCGGGATCAACTGGCCTCCGACATTCGTCCATCGCTCGCGACGGGCGCTGAACGGAATGGCTTTGATAACCCCACTTATATCATTGGGTTCAAGGCTTTGCAACTGATTCATCAATCCCTCAATACCGTATAGCCGCAACATGCGCAGGTACATGGCGTAGGCCTGACGCACCTTGAGCAGCAGAACTTTCCGGCTGCTGTGCTCGATGGTATCAACCGTTACTTCGAGTGTATCAATCGAGATATCACAGGCATCCAGCAGTGCTTTTCCGACAGTGATGGCATGCTCACGGTCATGCATACCCTCCGGATTCGTCTGTCCGATGTGAGCCCTGCCCGTGTATTCAGCCAGCAATGTCAACGCCTCCATTATTTCATTCACACTGTCAGGTGCCAGGTATGCGGTCTCTATGTGCTGTATTCGCTCAGTACGCTGGTCGCGCTTCTTGTATTTCCATTCATTCCGGCAGAGACCATAGAGATTATACATGAACCAATAGGCCGGCATCACCTGCAGCCGGTCGCGCGACAGATCCTGTGAGATCAGGGAGAAGGGGAACGGATTGCGGATCTCCGATTCATAGTCACCCTTGGCGAGGATGCTGAAGCTTGCAAACATCGAATTGTGCTTGAGGCTCACGCATAAGCCGGGCCAAAAGCCACGTCCCGCCACAAGTTCCCCATCATTTGCCCGTGAATTATGATTTGAACCGATCGTCGCACCTGCTGCCATGTTCGACTGTCCCATCACCAGGGCGGCACACAGGAATGAATTGTTATGGTGCTGCTCGTGGAATGGATAAATAAGTGCATTCAACACCTCGCAACAGCTGATCGTCGCATTATTGCCCAGATAGGCATTGATCAGTCGGGCTCCGTATTTCAATTGCGAATGCGAGGCCATGACGAAACGCACCGCCTTCACCCCATAGAACACCCGACATCCATATCCGACGACGCCGTTGACGAGTTCGCATCCTTCACCCACCTGCGTCATCGCTTCGGGTGCACTGTTGATCGTGACGTTTTTGATCTTATTGGCACCCTTGAGATAGGCATCGCTACCGATACGCACGTCCTTAATGATCTTACAGTTCTTCACCACTGTCCTGTCGCCGATTATGCCGTAATATCCACGCTGCCGGTCGGTCGTACGTTCCGTGAAGCGTTCAAAGGCCTCCATCAACTGCACATCATCCCGGTATTTCGACCACAGAAAGGCATCCCCCGGAAGCATGCCGTCGAAGGGCAGGATGCTGCGGCCTCCGTTCTCATTGCAAACCTCCATCCGGATGCGGACACTTTCAGATTCCCCGTCCTTGATGATCCCGTTACCGAATTTTGCCGTGCTGGTGGTGGCCAGTTCATTAACGTTCACGATGATCACATCATCACCGATGATATAGTGCGAAAGATAATTCACGTTGTCGATCACGACATTATCACCCAGGTCGCAACTAATGATCGTGCTGTTGTAGAGCCCTACCGGCACCCGAAGATTGTGGTACTCAAGGTACCATGGCTCCAGCCTGCCGATCCTGACCAATCCGAAGAATTTGCAGTTGCGCACCAGGTCGGGATTGAAGGACTCCGATACGAGGATGCGATTCCAGTCGTCAGAAGTATTGTTGTTCCGGACCAGCGCCTCGATCTCGAAGGCCTTCAATCGCCGATGTTCGGTGGTAGTCCCATTCTGTCGGTTGCGCAGGTGATATTCATCCTTGCCCTTCGGAAGAAATTGGTCTGGAATAAAGCCATAGCCGATGGACTGGATCGGACTTTTTCGGATTTGATTCATGTGTTTCAGGTTAGACCGCTATCGGAGGCGGGTGTGTTTTTTATTCTACCGTCACACTCTTCGCGAGATTCCGGGGTTTGTCGACGTCCAGTCCGAGCTCCACGCCGATATGATAGGCCAGCAATTGCATCGGAATGACGGACAGGAGTGGTGCGACCACTTCATCCGCCGAAGGCACGAAGATCACGTCATCGGCCATCTGTGGTATGACCATATCGCCTTCAGATACCACGGCGATGACCTTGCCCCTTCGGGCCTTGATCTCCTGGATATTGCTGATGATCTTTTCGTGATAGGCATCACGCGTGGCTATGAATACGACGGGCAATTGGTCATCGACCAGTGCGATGGGGCCGTGTTTCATCTCCGCCGCGGGATATCCTTCGGCATGGATGTAGGAGATCTCCTTTAGTTTCAGCGCACCTTCGAGTGCCACCGGGAAATTATATCCCCTGCCGAGGTAGAGGAAATCACGTGCCTTTGAGTATTTGAGCGCGATCCTTTTGATATCTTCCGTGTTTTCCAGCAGCTGGCGGACTTTCTCCGGTATCTCCGCCAGTTCGCTGAGCAGGTGCCGGGCCCTGACGGCATCTATGCTACCCTTCTCCATGCCCAGTTTGATGGCCATCATGGTAAGCACGGCCAGTTGCGCCGTAAAGGCCTTGGTACTTGCCACGCCTATTTCAGGTCCGGCATGCGTGTACGCCCCGGCATGGGAAGCACGGGCGATGGAGGATCCCACCACATTCAGCACCCCGAAGATTAAGGCGCCCTGTTCCTTTGCTTTTTCGATGGCGACGAGGGTGTCCGCCGTCTCTCCACTCTGGGAGATGGCGATGATCACGTCACCTGGTCGGATGACCGGATTTCGGTACCGGAATTCAGAAGCATATTCCACTTCCACGGGAATGCGGCAGAGTTCTTCAAACAAGTATTCCGCCACGAGTCCCGCATGCCAGCTTGTTCCGCAGGCCACAATAATTATACGGTCGGCTTTCATCAGGCGATCCATGTGCTCCTCCACGCCCTTCATGCGGATACGTCCCTGCTCGAGTTCCAGCCTGCCGCGCAGACAATCGAATATGGTATGCGGTTGTTCGAAGATCTCCTTGATCATGAAATGATCGAACCCACCCTTCTCGATGGCCGCCAGCTCAAGATCCAGTTTCTGAACATAAGGCGTGATCGTTTCATTGCCGAGGTTCTTGAGGATCAACTCATCGGGTCTGATGATGGCCAGTTCGTAGTCGTTGATGTAAACTACCTCCTTCGTGTATTCGATGATGGGAGATGCATCGGAGGCCAGGAAGTGTTCTCCTTTTCCGATGCCGATCACCAGCGGACTGCCCTTGCGCGCGGCGATCAGGGTGTCGGGATGGTCGCGGTCGAGGATGACGATCACATAGGCGCCCACCACCCGTTTCAGTGCGATGCGGACGGCTTCCTCCACGGAGCAGTGGTTGTTTTCGCGGATATCATCAATGAAGTTGAGCAACACCTCCGTGTCTGTATCACTATGGAATACATATCCTTTTTTCAGCAGTTCCTGCTTCAGCTGAGCGTAGTTTTCAATGATCCCGTTGTGGATCATGGCCAGTTTCCCGGAGGCAGAGAGATGAGGATGCGCGTTGCGGTCGCTGGGTTCACCATGTGTCGCCCACCGGGTATGGCCGATGCCGATGCGTGACTGCAATGCCTTTCCCACCAGGCTGTCCTCCAGGGCTGCAACCTTTCCTTTCTTTTTATAAACAGCCAGTTCCTCATCCAGTAGTGCCACCCCTGAACTGTCGTAGCCTCGGTATTCCAGTCTTTTCAATCCCTTCAGGATGACCGGATATGCCTGCCGGCCACCCACGTAAGCGACAATTCCGCACATGTTGTTTTTGTGTTTTAGTATGTTTCTGAACGCGGTCGGATGCAGACCGGCCGAATAGATAACGAAAACCTGCCATATGAATTGTGCGAAACGATCAGAGCATCAACCCTTCGAGGAAGAGAAAGGCGAAGGAGAAATAAATGATAAGTCCCGTCACATCCACGATGGTGGCCACGAATGGGGCGGAGGAAACGGCCGGATCGGCGCCCATTCGCTTCAGGATGATGGGGAGCATGGATCCGGTGAGGGTGCCTTGCAGGACGACACCGACGAGGGAGAAACCCACGGCGGCACCCACGAACAGATAGTGTGGGCCATAAGTGTCCGGAAAGAACTGCGACCAGATGACCACGCGCGCGAACCCGATGATGCCCAGTACACTTCCCAGCAGCAGCCCGGAGATGATCTCGCGGCGCATGACATTCCACCAGTCGCGCATCTTGATCTCACCCACCGCCATGGCCTGGATAATCAGCGTTGAGGCTTGCGAACCGCTGTTGCCGCCGCTGGAGATAATCAGTGGGATGAAAAGCGTCAGGATAACCGCCCGCTGTATCTCTGCTTCATAATAACCCAGTGCGGTGGCTGTGAGCATCTCGCCCAGCAGGAGCACGATCAGCCAGACGACTCTTTTCTTAAAAAGCTTGAAGATCGGAATTTCCAGATAGGGTTCATCCAGCGCTTCGGTACCCCCCATCTTTTGCATATCCTCACTAAACTCCTCGTTGGCGACCCAGAGTACGTCATCGATCGTTACGATGCCCAGCATGACCTTTCGGTCGTCGATCACCGGCAGGGCTAGTCTGTTCTCTTTTTTAAATATCTGGTTGGCGGATTCTTGGTCGTCGTGCACATGCAGCGCTACATATCGACCGTCCACCATCTCCTGCACCATCCTGTCGGGCGGCGCCAGCAGGAATTCACGTAGCCGGAGGTCATCCACCAACTGTCCCTGGCGGTTGACGATGTAGATCACGTCCAGGTTTTCGATGTCCTTTCCGTAATGCCGGATATGTTCCAGCACCTCACTGACGGTCCAGTCCTCCTCCACAGCCAGGTAGTCATTCGTCATCAGACGTCCGACACTCTCCTCCGGGTACCCAAGCTGCGCCAGTGTAATCTTTCTTTCTTCCGGATTCAGGAGTCGGATCAGCTCTCGTACCACTTCGTTCGGTAGCTCTTCCAGGAAGGCCGTTCGGTCGTCGGAAGGCAGTTCGTTGAGCAGTTCCGCCGTCTTCTGAGGCGGTAACTCCTGGATGATATGCTTCTGAGTGGAGAGTTCGAGGATCTTGAAGGTACCGGCGGCCCGCTGGATCTCCAGAGCGCAGATGACATGAACGGCATTGTCCTCGTCATCTTCTATCAGTTCGGCCACGTCGCTGATGTTCTGGTCGTTCAGAAAATCCGACAACCTGGCCCTGTCGCTTTCGCGGACGAGCTCCGAGAACAGCTCCCGAAGGTCAGGCTGACGGATTTCATGGCTCATGAACCGTAATTTGCGCTAAATTAAAACCCATATTCGGTATCGTAAAGCCACGACGCATGATTCTTCCCTTTCTGACCATCACAACCACTCCAAATATGGGCCGTGGCGTCTTCACCAGTGAGCCGATCGCGAAGGGGACCGTCGTCGAACTTTCCCCGGTCATCGTTATGGGCCCGGAAGACCGGCTGCTGCTCGACAAGACGCTGTTGCACGATTATATTTTCGAATGGGGTGAAGATCGAAAACGCTGCTGCATGGCGATGGGTTACGTGCCCGTGTACAATCATGCATCGCCCTCCAACTGTGAGTATGAGATGGACTACGACGAAGACAGCATCACCGTGACCGCCGTTCGGGATATCGAAGCGGGGGAGGAGTTGTTCATCAATTACAATGGCGACTGGGATGATACAAGGCCTGTTTGGTTCGAGGATCTCGCAGGGAAAGAGCACTCCTGATTCAAATCATGACTCGACCTTTCAAATGGAATTCATCTTGGTTATCTTTGTGAACAATAACCGAAGATTATGGCTGCCTCCGATCTGTTCCAAAGTCCGGATTACTTTCAGTTGGATGAACTGCTGAGTGAAGAGCATCTGCTGATCAGGGATACCGTCAGAAACTATGTAAAAAGAGACATATCCCCGATCATCGAAGATTATGCGCAGCGGGCTGAATTTCCGGTGCAGATCGTCCGCCAACTCGGAGAACTGGGTTGTTTCGGTCCCACCGTGCCGGTTGAATATGGCGGAGGGGGCATGGATTATCTGAGTTACGGGCTGATGATGCAGGAACTGGAGCGCGGCGACAGTGGCGTGCGTTCAACGGCCTCCGTTCAGGGATCCCTGGTGATGTTCCCGATACACGCCTACGGAAGCGAGGAGCAGCGGATGAAATATCTCCCTAAACTGGCGAGTGGCGAGTGGCTGGGCTGCTTCGGACTGACGGAGCCTGATCATGGCAGCAACCCCTCCGGCATGGTTACAAACATCAGAGATATGGGCGATCATGTCCTGTTGAACGGTGCCAAGATGTGGATCAGCAATGCGCCCTTCGCACAAGTGGCAGTCGTCTGGGCCCGTGATGAACAGGGGATAGTCCGTGGTGTGATCGTTGAGCGCGGCATGGAAGGATTCTCCACACCGACGACCCACGGAAAATGGAGCCTGCGCGCCTCCGCCACCGGAGAGTTGGTGTTCGATAATGTAAAAGTCCCGAAAGAAAATATGCTTCCAAATGTAAAGGGCATGAAGGGGCCGCTGAGTTGCTTGAACAAAGCACGCTTTGGCATTGCATGGGGCACCATCGGAGCAGCCATGGATTGTTACGATACAGCGCTGAGGTATTCCCTGCAGCGCGAGCAGTTTGACCGTCCCATTGGTGGGTTTCAATTGCAACAGAAGAAGCTGGCAGAAATGTTGACCGAGATCACCAAAGCCCAGCTGATGAATTGGCGACTGGCGGTGCTCATGGATCAGCAAAAGGTAACGGCCGCGCAGATCAGCATGGCCAAGCGCAACGGCTGCCAGGTGGCGACACAGATCGCCCGCGATGCGCGGCAGATGCTGGGCGGTATGGGGATCACGGGAGAGTATTCGGTCATGCGCCACATGATGAATCTCGAAAGCGTGATCACCTACGAGGGTACGCACGACATCCACCTGCTCATCACCGGGATGGATATCACCGGACTCAACGCCTTCAAATGATGGCAAATCCTTCCGTAAAAGCAATTTATTGAGATGATACTCTTTCTCGTTGGATTTATGGGATCGGGCAAGAGTTTCATGGTGCGCAGACTGGCGGCAATCACCGGGCTTCCCTGGCGTGACCTTGACCAGGTGATCGAGGCCAATGAAGGCAAATTCATTGCAGACATCTTCAAAACCGACGGAGAATCTTACTTTCGCGCGCAAGAAAGACACTGGCTCGAACAAACCTCTGCTGAATTATCCATAGTTTCGAACTCCACACACCATCAAAAGGGTGGTCTCCGGGCGATCATATCCACCGGAGGAGGAGCCCCTTGCTTCGGTGATAATATGGATTGGATGAATCGACATGGCATCACGGTTTGGCTGAACCCTCCGCTAGATGTGCTGTTGGAAAGGCTTGAAAGGGAAAATATCCATCGGCCTGTGTTAGAAGGTAAGCATGGCGATGCACTCAGAGCATTGGTAACGGAGAGATTGAGGCAACGCATTGGTTTTTACAGCCAGGCAAGGATTGTGGTGACCGCTCCACGTCCGGAAGCCAGGGATATTCTTGAAATGATTGAACATGCATAAGAACAGGATTTTTGTAAAGCTCGCCGGAATGCTGGGGGCGCTAACCGTCATGATCGGTGCTTTCGGCGCTCATTACCTGAAACAGTATTTGACACCGGAACAGATGGCGACTTACAATATGGCAGTCTCCTATCAATTCTATCATGTACTGGCCTTGCTGGCTGCAGGAATCCTGTACAAGAGATATCGCACCCAGTCGATGAATCGATCCGGACAATTCTTTATCTGGGGGATCGTCCTGTTCAGCGGATCTCTCTATGCCTCGATCTTCCTGACGGTGATCGGCAAGGGGGGATTGGGCATGTTCGCCTTTGTCACGCCATTCGGCGGGCTCTTGCTCATTATCGGATGGCTGTTAATGGTCACAGGAGTTCCGGGGTCGCTGTTGAGTCCCGACGACGAAGAATAAGCCGGAAGCATCCAGTGTGATTATGTCAGGGTATAACCTATTCCCTGCTATCTTTGCCGCTCAAGCCAATCGCTCACAGAAAGTATGGCCAATCGCCTCAAGACATCCAAGAGCAAGCAGAAAGCGGAACAGGCCGAACTTCGGCCCGAAAAGGAACCTGAAGTAAAGATCCAGGAGGTAATGCACGATGATCGAACTTTTAAGATCATCGGAGCTGTATTGCTCATGTTTTCGGTTTTCCTGTTCGTAGCCTTCGTAAGTTATCTGTTCACCTGGCAGGAAGATATGGATGTGATCCGGGATAACGGCACATCGATCCTTCGTCCGAACACCCTGAAGATCTCGAACATGCTGGGCACTTTCGGTGCCTTTATTTCTTTTCTGTTCATCTATCAGGGTTTTGGACTGGCCTCTTTGTTCTTTTGTCAATTGTTATTTGTCAAGGGCACCAATATGCTCTTCGGCCAACGCATCTTCAAGGTCCGACGTCATTTCTTCACCGCCATTCCGGCACTGTTCATTGCCAGCATCTCCCTGGCCTTCCTGACGGATGGTGCTGAATTCCCTTGGGGAGGAACACTGGGCCAGGGTATGTCAGTCTGGATGACCGGTTTTATGGGTGCCCTGGGGACAGCCATGTTCCTGGGCGTGGCAGGACTTTCGCTCATCATCTGGCGGTTCAACCCCGTTTTCAAAGTGCCCAAGCTCCCTGCCAGACCGGTTCCCTCTCCAGAAACTGAGCAGCAGTCGACCGTTATGCCTGCTCCCGCCGAAAACTCCGAACCAGAACCTGCAGATCATATTGTTCCCGATCAACAGAAAGGAAATAGGATGCATGTTTCATCCGGTGTCAGGGTACCACTCAGCATTCGGGAAGAGATCAGTCCAAATGAAGAAGATCCCGGGTTCGTATTGAAAGAGGAAATCCCGGCTCCTGCGCCACCCATGCAGGATCCACCCTGGGAGCCGATTCCTCCGCGGATCCCTGCTCCAGACCCGAAGCCTGATGTCCGACCTTCTCTTCAGGATCTTCCTCAGGTCCCGGCTTCAGCACTGCCCTTGCAGATCAAACCGGCTAATTCGTCCGACCTGAAGGCAGAACGCCGGGCGCAGGCGGAAAATCTGCCTCCTTACGACCCCGTGCTGGATCTCCGGGACTATAAATACCCATCACTTGACCTCCTGGAAAACTATGCAGGGGAGAAGATCGTGATGGACCAGGCAGAACTTCAAGCCAATAAGGACCAGATCATCCGGACCCTCGAGAATTATGACATCGCAATCCAGAAGATATTCGCGACCGTCGGGCCGACGGTAACGCTTTATGAGATCGTGCCTGCCGCCGGTGTTCGCATCTCCAGGATAAAGAATCTGGAAGACGACATCGCGCTCAGTCTTTCCGCCCTTGGGATACGGATCATCGCCCCGATCCCCGGGAAGGGGACGATTGGTATCGAAGTACCCAATGTAAAAAAGGCCCTGGTGGGCATGCGTGGACTCCTGTCATCCGAAAAATTTCAGCACAGCAAGTTTGCCCTGCCTATCGCCCTCGGGAAGAAGATCGATAATGAACATTTCATTGTCGACCTGGCGACGATGCCGCACCTGCTGATGGCCGGCGCGACTGGTCAGGGTAAATCCGTAGGCATCAATGCCGTGCTGGTTTCCTTGCTCTATCGAAAGCATCCATCTCAGTTGAAATTCGTGCTGGTGGATCCCAAGAAGGTGGAATTGAGTTTGTACAAGACGATCGACCGCCATTTCCTGGCGAAACTGCCCGGAGAGGAGGATGCCATCATCACCGATACAAAAAAAGTGGTGAACACGCTCAACGCGTTATGCATCGAGATGGACAACCGATACGACCTCCTGAAGGAGGCCGGCTGCCGGAACATTAAAGAATACAACGATAAGTTCATCGCCCGGAAGCTCAATCCCGAAAAGGGACATCAATTCCTGCCTTTCATAGTGCTCGTCATCGATGAATTCGCTGACCTGATCATGACCGCCGGCAAGGAGATCGAGATGCCCATCGGTCGCCTGGCGCAGCTGGCCCGGGCGGTGGGTATCCACCTGATCATTGCTACGCAACGTCCGTCAGTTAATATCATTACCGGGACCATCAAGGCCAACTTCCCGGCCCGTGTGGCTTTCAAGGTATCCTCGAAGATCGACAGCCGCACCATCCTGGATGCCGGCGGTGCCGAGCAGTTGATCGGTCGCGGGGATATGCTCGTATCCTACAATGGCGAGATCACCCGACTGCAGTGCGTTTTCGTCGATACCCCGGAAGTTGAACGCGTGGTTGACAGCATTGCCGATCAGAAGGGTTACCCGCACGCCTTCATGCTGCCCGAATATGTGGATGATAAGGAACTGGAGGCCAAAGATGTAGATCTCGGAAATCGCGATCCGCTGTTTGAAGAAGCGGCCAGACTGATTGTGCAAAGTCAATCAGGCTCAACGTCTCTGATCCAACGGCGCATGAAACTCGGCTATAACCGTGCCGGTCGACTGATGGATCAGCTCGAGGCAGCAGGAGTGGTGGGCCCCAACCTGGGGAGCAAAGTACGTGAGGTGATGTTCAAGACTGAATATGAACTCGAACAGTTTCTGGACAGTCTCGGCTGACACATGAAACGTTAAATCAGCATCGGCATCAAACCCCGGAACTCCGAAAACCGTCTAGTATAAAATAGAGACATTAACACGAATCATCAATCGTAAAATCCTCAACATGAGATATTCTGTCGTCATCCTTTCCGTACTACTTGCCCTTACCACGCATACAAATGCGCAATCCACCAAGGGATTGGGTAAGAGCGATCCTGAAGCCAAGAAGATCCTGGATGGCGTGAGTGCCAAATTCAAGACCTTCAAGTCAGTCAAGGCCAATTTCAGTCTCGCCATTGAAAATGCTGCCGGGAAAAATCAGGGAACCAAGACCGGTACCGTGCAGATGAAAGGTGCCAAATACCGGGTGACCCTGAACGGTCAGGAGATCTTTTGTGATGGCAAAACCATCTGGACCCTCGACAAGGCGGCCAATGAGGTACAGGTCACCACCCTGGACAACAGCTCAGGCAGCATCACCCCGCAAAAGCTCTTCACCAATTTCTACGATAAGGATTTCCTCTATATCCTGAACGAAGAGAAGAAGGTCGGGGCCAAAACCATCCAGGTCGTGGAACTGACACCGGTGGATAAGTCCAAGCCGTTCTTCAAAGTGCTTGTCGAGGTTGACAAATCCGCCAAAACGCTTATGTCCACCAAAGTATTCGAAAAGAATGGCAACCGCTACACCTATTCGGTTTCCGGGATGAACACCTCCGGTGACATTCCCGATAATGTCTTCCTCTTCGATGCAAAGAAATTACCCGGCGTAGAGGTGATCGATCTGCGCTAAATCGATGTGAGCACCCCCACTCTTGGAGAGTTGAGTGTTTACCGCAAGGGCGCCGAGAGAGAAGCCGGGTGATGGTTCAGTTACCCCAGCGATAAGTACTGATGTCGATCCCGGCCAGATCAAGTACCCGATCGGCTACGGTGGCAACGGCTTCCTCCAGGGTTTGAGGACGGCTGTAGAAGGAGGGTGTGGCCGGACAGATGATACCACCGGCGAGTGTGACCGCCTCCATGTTACGTATGTGTATCAGGTTGTAGGGGGTTTCTCGAACCACGCAGATCAGTTTCCTGCGTTCCTTTAGGACAACATCCGCTGCGCGGGTTATCAGGTCATTGGATGCACCTGTGGCGATGCGCGAGAGGGTACCCATCGAGCAGGGCACGACGATCATGGTGTCATACCTGCCGGATCCGGAGGCGAAGGGAGCCGAGAAATCCGTTTTCGAGAAGTACCTGAACGGATAGTCGTTATATCCTTCCGTGCCGAGCTCTGTCTTCCACACGTCTTTTGCATTGTCGGACATCACCACGGATACCTCATCCCATTGGTCACGTGTCAGGGCCAGCTTGTCGAGCACCATCCTGAAATAAATGGAACCGCTTGCCCCTG
>CAJBZC010000579.1 GCA_903959965.1 uncultured bacterium | reverse complement strand
TACACAGGCGAAGACACTCTTTCCCTACACGACGCTCTTCCGATCTCCCGTGTTCTGCTCCTTCTCCTTCGGCACGCCGAAGCCCGCCATATTCTTGTCATTGTAATTCCATCCCGTCACTGCAGATTTATCGTATTTCTTACCGAAAATCCCGCCGTTCTTGCAGGATGACAATAGGATACCGGCTGCTGCAACCAAGAAAAGGCTTTTCAGGCTCGCGAATTGCATAAATGCTGATTTAACTTGGTAATTGAACGTTTCTTGTGTACAAATATTATACCAAACCTTATTCCGCCTGAAGGAAATCGACGGGTAAGGAACGCGAATTTATGCCTTTCCTCACAGAATGGCGGGCGCGGGACCGTCCAAAATTGTTTACTTAATCATAATTTTGATGTCCTCCCATGATCAGGACGCTCCTTTTGTGCTCGGGTCTGCTGATGGCCGGTGGGTCATCGGCTCAGCGTATGTACGCCACCCGTTCCGTGCTTTCCTCGGGCGACTGGTATCAACTGGCCGTGACTTCATCGGGCATCCACCGGATAGATGCAGACCTGATGACAAAGATGGGGATAAGGCTGCCCGTGCCTTCGGCATCCATCCGCATATTTGGCAATGGCGGAGGAATGTTGCCGGAAGACAACCGAAAGGCCAGGCCGGATGATCTGATCGAAAATGCCATCCGCATCGACGATGGCGGCGACGGAAATTTCGGACCAGGAGATCAGATCCTGTTCCATGCCCCGGGCCCGGATCGATGGGAGACGGATTCTGCCCAACGACGTTTTTTTCTGCTCAGGAACATCCATGCCCGGGAAACCTTTTATTTCCTTACCACCCAGGGGCAGGGGCTTCGCGTGGGTACGGCTGCGGCCTATCCTTCGGCCAGTGCCAACGTTGATCGATTCGACGAACGACAGGCGATCGAGAACGATAGCCTGAATTTTCTATCGAGTGGACGGGATTGGTTCGGGGATGAATTCGGATCCGGTCCTGGCAGACAAACATCCAAGACGTACACGCTTTCTTCCCTGGGGCTCATACCTGCCACGGACGTGGTGGTGGCAGCAGATCTGCTGGCCAGAAGCCTCGGACAGCCCGCCCGTTTTGATGTCTCGCTGAACGGTGCCATCATCCAGCGACTGACGCCGCCCGCACTCGCCGGCATTCAGTATGAACCGGTCGCCACCAGGGCTTCATCCCGGACAACTTCCAGGCTTAACGAAAACCGCCTGCAAATCGGGCTTTCATTCTCCCCCGGCAGCGTAAACGCACAGGGTTGGCTGGATCGCCTTGTCATCGCGTGGAAGCGACGACTGGATATGACACAGATATCCCAGTTGTCATTTCGCCATTTCGACGGGATTGCCCCTGGAGCCCTGGCGGAGTATGTATTCACCTCCGCTCCCGCAGGCCTCCAGTTTTGGGATGTGACAGATCCGCTTAAGCCAGTCGTTCTGCCTCCAGTGAACGGCTTTCCGGGTCGATTCCGCAACGAAGCCTCCCGTATCCGCGAACATATTGCTTTCGTTCCCGCCCAAATGCCACTTCCGCGGTTTGTCGGCCGCATCGCCAACCAGGATCTCCATCGGTCTCAGTTTCCGGCCATGATTATTGTCACCACCTCAGCCCTCCGGGAAGAGGCAGAGCGCCTGGCCGCCCACCACCGGCAGCGGGAGAATCTGTCTTCCCTGGTGGTGGAAGTCGGTCAGATCTGGAACGAATTTTCTTCCGGGGCGCCTGACCCCGCCGCCATCCGGGATTTCGTCAAGATGTACTACGACCGGGCAGGATCGGATACGACCCGTCGTCCAAAGTATCTGCTCCTCTTTGGCGACGGCACCTTCGACCCCCTCAATCGGCTGGGTGCCGGAGGAACATACATCCCCGCCTGGCAGTCGCCCGGCTCCCTGGATCCCCTCACTACCTACACCACGGATGATTTCTACGCCCTGCTGGATGACGACGAAGATATCAACGATCCCCTCAGGTCGGGACTGCTTGACATTGGCGTAGGCAGGATACCTGCAGGTAACGTCTCTGAAGCCCGAACCTATGTGGATAAGGTCATTCGTTACCATGCCGCCACATCGCTGGGCCCCTGGCGCACCCAATTCAACCTGGTGGCTGACGACGAGGACCAGAATGTTCACCTCAATGACGCAGAGTTCCACGCTTCCACCATTGCAGGCATCGATTCCGTCTGGAATCTGGGACAGACCTATCTCGATGCCTATCGTCAGGAAAGCGGTGCCGGTGGGAGCCGTTATCCACTGGTCAACGCCGCCATCAACAGTCGAATCTTTGCCGGAACACTCATCTGGAATTACAGCGGCCACGGCGGCAGCCGGCGGCTCGCACAGGAAGCAATCCTCGACGAGGAGATGGTGAACTCCTGGAAGAATCGTGACAAGCTTCCGCTCTTCATCACCGCCACCTGTGATTTTGCTCCGTTCGACAACCCGCTGGAACGATCCATCGGGGAACGAATCCTGCTTGGATCTCCCGCCGGGGGGATCGCATTGATGACCACCACCCGGCTGGTGTTTGCCTACAGCAACCGGGTAATGAACAATAACTATCTGAAGGTGGCACTCAATTCCGCCCCAAACGGTATTTACAAGACCCTGGGAGAGGCAGTTCGCGCCTCCAAGAACCTGACGGCCCAAACCTCCGGCGATATCATCAACAACCGGAAATTCACCCTGCTCGGAGATCCCGCCCTTACCCTGGGTTTCCCCACAGGCGATGTCCGGCTGACCGCCATCGACGGACGTCCGTTACAGGCCTTCACAGACACACTGCGTGCCCTGAACCGATACTCCATCTCGGGGGAAGTGACAGATGCCGCCGGTCGCCGTATCACCGATTTCAACGGATACGTTTTCCCTTCCTTGTACGACAAGGAGCAAACCGTTGCCACCCTGGCCAATGATCCCGGCAGCCAGGTCACCAGTTTTAAAGTAAGAAGGCAACAGCTCTACAACGGAAAGGTCAGGGTGGTCGATGGCCGCTTCAGCTTCCCGATGGTTGTACCCCGGGATATCGATTACGCCTCCGGACTCGGTCGCTTCAGCTTTTATGCCGAGGATGGAATCCGTGAAGCCGCCGGTCAGTTTGGCGGGGTATATGTCGGCGGACTGGGCAACGGCCTCAAAAATGACGGAGCCGGCCCGGAGATCAAGGCTTGGCTGAACGACCGTCGATTCGTGAACGGGGGTATCGTTGATGAACAGCCGGTGCTGATCCTTGCCCTGAAGGATTCCACCGGGATCAATACATCAGGTACAGGGATTGGTCACGATATCACCGCCGTGATCGACGGAGATACCCGTGGAACCATCGTATTGAACGAATATTACGAGGCTGATCCCGACAGCGAAAAAAGCGGCACCCTCCGGTTCCAGCTTCCTACCCAGCGCGAAGGCATGCACTCCATCCTCATCCGAGCCTGGGATGTCTTCAATAACAGCAACGAATACCTGCTCGAATTCAACGTGATCAAACGGGAAACCCTGAAGATCGACCGGGTGCTTAACTACCCCAATCCGTTCACGACCTCTACCCGTTTCTGGTTCGAACACAATCGACCGGGGGATGAACTCCGTGTCACCGTCCAGGTCATGACCATCACCGGAAAGATCGTCAGGACGATCGACAGACGGATCTCTACCGACGGTAACCGATCGGATGACATCGAATGGGATGGCCGGGATGATGTCGGAGCCCGCCTTGGACGCGGGGTTTACCTTTATCGCATCCGGGTGACCGCATCCGACGGACAGCAGGTGGAAAAGCTCGAAAAACTGCTCATATTGTAAGAGTCGCCAATTTATTGTACCTTGTATCTCAAACCCACCGGATGGCATAGATTTCTACCCACTTTCCTCTCAACGTAAACACCTTTTCATGCAATCTAACATCCTGAGGACCCTGGTGGGTGGGGTACTCGTCTTCGGATCTCTGGCCTCTTCAGCACAAACGGATCCAATCAATGTGGTCACTTCCGCCGTGCCCTTCCTCCGCATTTCTCCGGACGCAAGGGCAGGGGGGATGGGAGACCTTGGTGTAGCGACTTCTCCGGATGTGAATTCGCAGTTTTACAATATTGCAAAATATCCATTCGCAGCTCAAAAGAGTGGTATCGCACTCACCTACACGCCATGGTTGAAAGACCTTGGCCTGACAGATGTGTATCTGACAACCCTCTCGGGTTTTCATAAGATCGATGAACAACAGTCGATCTCGGGATCCCTTCGTTATTTCAGCCTGGGCAATATCCAGTTCACAGACAATTTCGGAAATGATATTCGGATGTTCCGTCCCAGAGAGTTTGCCGTGGATGCAGGGTACTCAAGAAAATTGTCCGATCAGTTGAGTTTAGGTGTAGGTATACGCTACATCAATTCAAATCTTGCAGATAACGCAGTAGTTAATGGTGTAACTTATAAAGCCGGAACTTCCGTCGCCGGCGATCTGGGGCTTTATTACACCCGACCTTCTGCCGATGGATCCGGATTGAGCCTGGGTCTGGCTATGACCAATATGGGCGCCAAGATCGGATACACGGACGATGCGGCCGCGAAGGATTTCATCCCGGCGAACCTGACCATTGGCGGGGTATATACCAAGGTGGTCAATGAAGTCAACAAAATTTCTTTTGGATTGGACATCCATAAGATGCTGGTGCCGACGCCACCATCGTTGGGAGATTCTGCCGGGCTCATCAACTATCGTAACAAGGGCGTGGTGGGCAGCTGGTTCAGTTCCTTCGGTGATGCCCCCGGAGGTTTCGCGGAAGAGTTGAAGGAATTTTCATTCTCTTCGGGTATGGAATACTGGTACAACGACCAGTTCGCTTTCCGACTGGGCTATTTCTATGAAGACAAGTCGAAGGGTAACCGGCAGTATTTCTCGATGGGCGCCGGCATCCGGTACAATGTATTCGGCATCAATTTCTCATACCTTATTCCATCCGGAAATGGCGTAAACCGCAATCCACTGTCCAACACCATGCGTTTCAGCCTGGTCTTCGATCTGGACGGGAACGAGTGATGATCCCTCCGGAAAATAAATAAAAGGTCGCCCCCGAGGCGACCTTCTTTTTTGAGGCAGGCTTCAGGGTCGTCCTCATCGCGTATTTTTGTAAAAACAACGGCATGGCATTCAGGATCGGATTCGGCATTGATTTCCATCAACTGGTGGAAGGACGGGATCTCTGGCTAGGCGGGGTGAAGATCCCGCATCGACTGGGCGCCAAAGGACACAGCGACGCGGATGTCCTGCTGCATGCCATCTGTGATGCGATGCTGGGAGCAGCGGCGATGGGGGATATCGGGGTGCATTTCCCGGATACCAGCGCCGATTTCAAGGACATCGACAGTAAGATCCTGCTGGAACGTTCCATGGCACTGATCGCTACAAAAGGATATAAAGTGGTCAATGTGGACAGTAGCCTCTGCCTGGAAGCTCCCAAGATCAAGCCATATGTTCCGGCAATGACCGCCGTGATCGCCCGCATACTGGGCGTCGAGGAGGATGCCGTTTCCATCAAGGCCACCACGACGGAAAAAATGGGTTTCGTGGGCCGGGAGGAAGGGCTGATCGCCTATGCCTCCGTCTTGCTGGAACGTGATGCCTGAACCCGACCATCCAATAAGAACATGTCCGTTCAAATCGATATCATAAATAAGTCTCCGCATCCTCTGCCGGCCTACGCCACTGCAGGGGCTTCGGGGATGGACATCCGCGCGCATCTCTCCGAAGAGATCAGCCTGGCACCCATGCAGCGTGTGCTGGTACCGACAGGAATTTTTCTGTCGATACCCGCCGGATACGAAGTGCAGGTAAGGCCCCGAAGCGGACTGGCATTGAAGCAAGGCCTTACCTGCCTGAACACGCCGGGTACGATCGATGCGGATTACCGGGGAGAAGTAGGTGTCATCCTGATCAACCTGTCCGAAGAAAGGCAGGTGGTCAGAGACGGAGATCGGATCGCACAACTCGTGGTGCAGCGGGTAGAGCGCGCCGGGTGGCGTTCGGTGGAAGGGCTCTCCGAAACAGAACGGAATGCCGGCGGATTCGGCCATACCGGAATAAAATGACGAATAACCCCAGATGATGAGGATATTACCCCTGATATTCACTTTTTTCCTGCTGACCACGGCCTGTCATACGACCCGAAAGTCTCAGCAGCCCATACCAATCCCCGAGACACCCAAGGATACGGCGCTTGCGCCGTTGCCTGCCGGCCCTTCCCGGGCCGATTCTCTGGCGGCCGATTCTGCCCGGAAGGTGCAGGCGTTATTCGCCAGGATCGACAGCAACCGGATCCGGTTTGAGACCTTCTCGGCCAAGGTTAAGGTCGATTACAAGGATTCTAAAGACAAGAACCTGGATTTCAACGCTTTCATCCGCATGCGGAAAGACAGCGTCGTTTGGGTGTCTGTCATCGCAGCGCTCGGGGTTGAAGCCTTTCGGGTGCTCATCCGGCCGGATAGCGTCATCATCATGGACAAACTCGAAAAGACCGTTAAATACACAACGGTCGCCGATCTGCAGCGCATCACGCAACTGCCCTTCGATTTCATGACCCTGCAGCAATTGATCGCCGGAAATCCGCTGTATATGGATGGTGAACTTCAATCATACCGGGAAGACGAGGAAAAGGTGTCTGTCTTCCTGGCAGGATCACGCTTTCGCCATCTGCTGAGTTTTCTGAGACCGGGCCTGACACTGAGCCGCAGTCAGCTCGATGATGCAGATCTGCTCAGAAAACGCTCCGCAAACCTGGAATATGAAGAATATGCAACGTTGTCTGGACGGACTTTCCCTGGCATCCGCAGGATACGTTTGTCTGACCAGCAAACGGTGGATCTGCGACTGGAATTCCGGCAAGTGGAATTTGATACGCCTCAGAATTATCCGTTCAACATCCCCCGAAACTATACTTTGAAATAAATTTAACAGCTGACATCATTCCGCAACCCATATCCGGCGCGGTTTTGGTCAATCATACAGATAAAGAGACAGGCATGCACGCTATTTTTCGACCCTTGCTCACATGTATTTTCCTTTTCATCACCCTGGCGGCGGTCATCGCACAGTCCAAGGATGAACTGGAGCGCAAGCGCAGACAGATCCAGTCGGAGATCGATCAGTTGCAGCAACAGCAACAACTCATCAGCAAAGACAAAAAAGCGGGCATCGGCCAGCTCAATCTCATCCAGTCGAAACTCAGGAAGCGGTATGCCGTGATCGAAAACATCAACGACGAGGTCCGGCTCATCGATAATTCGATCTTCGCGAACAACCGGGAGATCTATCGGCTTCAGAAGCAGCTGGACACCCTCCGGTTACAGTACGCCCGCACCGTTGAATATGCGTATAAGAATCGCAGCAGTTATGATATGCTCAACTTCATCTTTACCTCTTCCAGTTTCAATGATGCGGTGAAGCGGGTGGCTTATCTGAAGAGTTATCGTCAGTATCGCGAGGAACAGGTCACCAGCATACGGCGTACGAAGGAGGAACTGAGTATTCGCATCCGTCAGTTGTCTGAAAACAAGGCGCAGAAAAGCAAGACCCTGGAGGAACAGAATCTTCAGAAAAAAATGCTCGAGGAGGAAAAACGGGAGAAAGCCGGTTTCGTCAACCGGTTGAAGGCCCGGGAAAAGGAACTCTCCAAGGAACTCACGGCCAAGCGCAAACTCGACAGGGATCTGCAGGCGGCCATCGCAGCCGTGGTTCGACGCGAAATCCAACGGGCGGCGGATGAGCGGAAAAGAGCCGAGGCGGCGAGAAGGCTCGAAGATGCAAATGCCGCCAATAAGCCGGCCGGCACGGCACCTGCAGCTACAACCCCAGGCTCCGCTTCGAGACCTACAGCACCCGCCCGCAGAGAAGCGGTACTGGAAAGTACCCCTGAAGTGACACGTGTTTCCGTCGGGTTTGAGAACAATCGCCGGAACCTGCCCTGGCCCGTGGATGCCGCCATGGTTACCTCCGGTTTTGGTCGACGTCCGATCGAGGGGACGACACTCTTTGAAGAAAACATCGGTGTCACCATTGCCACGCAGAAGGGAGCTTCGGTAAAATCTGTCTTTGAAGGGGTGGTGAAATCCGTATTTGACGTGGCGGGCAGCATGGCCGTGACCATCCAGCATGGGAAATACTTCACGACCTACTATAATCTCTCCGCTACATCTGTATCCAAAGGTTCTCAGGTGTCCATGGGGCAGGTGATCGGGAAGGCGGGTACCAATGATGATGGAGATGGCGAGATCATGTTCGTCGTCAACAACGAAAGCACTTTCGTCGATCCGCAGGGTTGGTTGAAATCCAGATAAGATGTGTTGGGTCAGCTCCTGACCTGTTCCAGGCATCGCACATACAGCGCCTCATACTGAGGCACGATGCTGGAGATGTCGAATCGCTGTGCTTGCTTCCCCGCTTCGGTCCTGAAGCCGGCCAGGATGGCATCCTCAGCCAATATCTGGATGGCTTTGCTTCCCATGTCATCCACGTCACCCACGGGGCTCATATATCCGTTCACCCCCTGCGTGATGATCTCCGGCAGTCCGCCCGCATCAGAGGCCACGACCGGAACCCCGGCCGCCATCGCTTCCAATGCGGCAAGTCCGAAACTTTCATATTCTGAGGGCAGGAGGAAAAGATCACTCACCGCAAAGATATCCTCCATGTCTTGCTGCTTTCCCAGCATGCGGACATCATCGCAGAGTTCGAGTTGCCGGCAAAGATCTTCCGCCATCGGCCTTTCAGGGCCGTCTCCCACGAGCAAAAGTTTGGCGGGCATGGCCTTTCTGATGGCGGCGAAGATGCGGATGACATCCCCGATTCGCTTGATCTTTCTGAAATTGGAGGCGTGTAATACCACCCGCTCTCCATGTGGTGCGATGACCTTGCGGAAGGCTTCGATGGGCTTCTTGCTGAAACGGGCAGTGTCCACGAAGTTGTGAATGACAGATATCTCCTTGTGGATCTTGAAATTGGCGTAGGTTTCGCTTCGAAGGTTATCCGATACGGCAGTGATCGCATCACTTTGATTGATGGAGAAGGTCACCACCGGGGCATAGGTCTTGTCCTTTCCGACCAATGTGATATCTGTGCCGTGCAGGGTTGTGATGACAGGGATGCTGCGACCTTCCTCTTCCAGGATCTTCTTGGCCATGTATGCCGCGGCGGCATGGGGGATGGCATAATGTACATGCAGCAGATCGAGGTGATTGTTGCGGATGACGTCAACCATGGCACTGGCCAGCGCCGTCTCATACGGAGGATAGTCAAACAACGGATAGGTCGGTACATGCACCTCGTGATAGAAGATGTTGGTGCTGAAACCTGTCAGCCGAACGGGTTGCTGATAGGTTATGAAGTGGATATTGTGCCCCTTGTCGGCCAAGGCTTTTCCCAGTTCCGTCGCCAGTACTCCACTGCCTCCGAAGGTCGGATAACAAACGATCCCGATGTTCATGGCCGCCGATTGATGGGTGATGAATGGCAAAGGTAGTCTTTATGCAACGATCGTTCTGTGATGCTTTCGTTAGGCCAATTCCGAAGAAATCAGTACATTCCGTTCAAACTATATCTCATGCGTGGCTTCTTCGTTTTTCTGCTGGTCCTGCTGCTCATCGGAGCGGGTTGGTTTTGGTGGAAGTTCTATTTCGTCTTCGGAGAGGGCTCCAAGTCAGGAGAACTCAACTACATGGTGCGCAAGGGGTATATCTTCAAGACCTACGAGGGTAAATTGATCCAGTCGGGATTCCGGTCGCGCACGCCCAACACGGTGCAGTCCTTCGACTTTGATTTCTCCGTCGAGGATGAGCGCATCGCCCGGGAACTCATGACCCACGACGGAAAACTCTTCAACCTGCATTATCGGGAATACAACGGGACGCTGCCCTGGCGTGGCTACAGCCGTTATGTGGTGGACAGCATCATTTCCATGACGGATATCAATCTCAGATAGTTTCATCTTAAATCATTGAATCATGCGGAATTCCCATCTGGCCCTCATCGGGCTGCTCCTGTTGTTTGCTGCTTTGCCGGCAACTGCTCAGTCAAACTTCGATTCCGTAGTCATCCGCCGCATCTCGGATGAGATCCTTCGGAATGGTAAGGCTTATGAAAATCTCCGTGTCTTGTGCAAGGATGTGGGGCCGCGGCTCTCGGGATCTGCCGGTGCAGAAAAAGCGATCGTGGAAACCGCGCGCATGCTGCGCGAGGCAGGCGCTGACACGGTATTCCTACAGCCATGTATGGTGCCCCGCTGGGTCCGCGGTGCGAGAGAAGAGGCGTATGTTACCATGGCGGGTGGAAAGCGTCAGCCTTTGCGCGTAGTCGCCCTGGGCAATTCCGTCGGATCTTCTAAGGAAGGCGTCAGCGGAACGCTGGTGGAAGTGAACGATTTCGCGGAACTGGAACGGCTCGGGCGCAGCGGAATCGAGGGACGTATTGTATTCTTCAATCATCCGATGGATCCCACGCTGGTGCAGACGTTCAGGGCATACGGGCAGGCGGGTACTTATCGCAGCAACGGCCCTTCACAGGCCGCGAAATACGGGGCCGTAGGTGTTGTCATTCGTTCGCTCGCCTCCAATGTCGATGACCATCCGCACACCGGGGCCATGCGATACAATGATTCCTTCCCTAAGCTGCCAGCTGTGGCCATCAGCACAAAGGATGCAGAAATGCTGAGCGCGCAACTTCAAAAGGGTGCTGTTAGGAACTTTTGGTTCAGGAGCAATGCCCAGATGCTTGCGGATGTGCCTTCTTTTAACGTGATTGGAGAGCTGCGGGGCAGTGAGCTGCCCAATGAGATCATCACGGTGGGAGGGCATCTGGACAGCTGGGATCTGGCCGAAGGTGCGCATGACGACGGCAGCGGATGTGTGCAAAGTATCGAAGTGATCCGGGTCATGAAGGCACTGGGTATCAGACCGAAGCGTACCGTTCGCGCCGTAATGTTCATGAACGAGGAGAACGGATTGAGGGGAGGTACGGCTTATGCGGATGCCGCGAAGCTGGATACAGGAAGGAAATACATTTTTGCCCTGGAAAGTGATGCAGGTGGCTTTACCCCGAGGGGATTTGGCGTGTCCGGCACCCCGGCACAATTCAGGAAGGTAGCATCCTGGGCTCCCCTGTTTCATCCATATGGGGCTGCGGATATTGTTTCGGGTGGCGGAGGCGCCGACATCGGCCCGCTGCGCAGTTTGGGAACGGCACTTGCCGGATTCACGCCCGACTCACAACGCTATTTCGATGTACATCATGCCGAATCGGATGTGTTTGAGGCGGTCAGCCCGCGTGAACTTCATCTGGGCGCAGTGGTGATGGCGGCGATGGTGTACCTGGTAGGTGCCTATGGACTTTGATGGTTGTCGATAGGGAAATCCTGACGGAGTGCGGCGTGTTTGTCAAGCGGAGATCAGGAAAATTGCAGGCACTTTGTGTATGGAAGGTATTTCCCGTTTCCATTCGTCCACCCGCATTGTCCGGATGACTTCCGAAGCTCCGGTGATGTTCACGGCGATGCAGAGCCTTGTATCCGGGCGACATGTCGTGAGGATGGCATCAAGCATGGCCCCGTTTCGGTATGGAGTCTCAATGAAAATATGCGTGCAACCGGTGCGTAAGGAATCACTTTCCAGTTCCCGCAGGGATTTTTTCCGACGATCGGACTCCACCGGCAGATAGCCGTTGAACCGGAACAGCTGCCCGTTCATCCCGCTCGCCATGAGTGCCAGGAATATCGAACTGGGACCCGTCACAGGCCTGACGCGGGCGCCCATTCCCTGAGCCATGGCCACGAGCTCCTGGCCCGGGTCTGCAATGCCCGGACATCCTGCTTCGCTCATGATCCCGATGGTCTGACCGTTATGCAGTGCCGTCCTGAACGCCTGCATCATCTCCCCGGATTTCAGATCGATCTCGTACCAGTTCCTCCCGTCTATGTCGAAATCCGGAATGAGCTTACGTAGGAACCGGCGGGCGGTGCGTAGCTGTTCGACGAAAAAAAAATCGCAGGATTCGGCCTCTGCCCGGAGCATCTCAGGCAGGGCTGCGTAACCATCATCAGAGAGTACGACCGGCAGGAGGATAATGGTGCCGGCTACCCTAAAATTTATAGGTTGGTTGGTAGAATGCGGGTGGTCACTCATGATTCCGTCTCATACATGCTGATCGTTGCAGCCACCACGGCATAACTGGGGGCAAGGATCCATCCGATGCCAATGATGGCATGCATCAGGTAGAAAACGATGCCGTTGCCTATGGCCAGCCCCTTGTGTCTTCCGACATAGTCAACACTGCTGGCGGCATTCATCTTCCGTCGTTCGCAACTGTAATCGATCATCGAAAAGCCATAGTAGTAGCACTCGATGAGGATGGATAAAATCGGGGTCGTCCAGCCAATGAGCGGAAACAATGATAAAATGAGCAGTCCGAGCATGTAGAAGGTCTGCCAGAAACTATTTCTCAGGGCAACCCTCACGCCACGTGCGATGTCACTCAGCAGTTGTCGCATGCTGAAAGGGAAATCCCTCCCTTCAATAATGGATGCAGTTTTTTCACTCAGATATGCAAAAACGGGCGAACCTACGATCAGCCAGAAAAATTTGAAGAGCGAAAAATAGAAGAACAGGAGGATCATCCACATCACCAATGCGGAGAAGGTGAAAAAGAAACCGATCCACGAATCTTCAAATCTCGAAACGAAGTCCTGAATGCCCAGCAGGGAGGTCACATATTCAATGAAAATATTGGCGGATTTCCCGAAATAATACATGCTTGTGGCGAACAACAGAGCATATACCAATCCCGGGATGAGGATCCATCGCCATAGCCTGTGTTCACTGATGAAGCGATGAGCCTTGAGATAACTTTGTATGGCAATGACGATTTCCTTGAGCAATGCGGAACGGTTTATGTATGACAAAGGCTGCGAAGGCGCCTCAAATTATGATATTTAACCCAAACCCTGCCAATCGGGTTAATGTTCCGCCGATTCCCTCTTCGTTTTAAAACTTGGGGCAGTGCAGCCTGCGGCGGCATTCCTCCACCGGCCGGCGCACCCATATGAGTGAGATCTCAGATCCGCCTCTTCTTTCCGTCGCCGTCCGCAGATTGGACATGGTTACATCATACGTGTAGCCAACCCGAAAACTGCCAAATTCGATCCCCACATAAGGGATCAGGGCATCTCGCAACCTGTACCAGGCACCCGCATACAGATCGACCGGATTGTATTCATCCTGATTGACATTGAAGGACATGGCGCCACCCAGTACAGTTTCATTGGCGCCGCCCTGCCGCTGATGGATCACACTGCCATGGACCGCACGAAATTCACCCAACGGAATGCGGCCTCCACCGTGGAATGTCACCCGCGGCTCCAGGATGAAGCTTCCACCCAGAAAACTTTCATTGGGCCGGTTTACATGATAAACAGACGTGCCAACGTAGAAATTGTTATCGCCGTTGGTGGTTCCGGAGTACAGAATACCGGTATTCAGATCGACATAATTGATGGATACACGTGGGTTGGCAAACACCTCCGATGTCACGCCGGTAAAACCGAGGGAGGTCAGCTCGTCCTCGAAATCAGCCTCGGAGACATCCAGCACCTTCGAGGTAAACGTGCCCTGGAATCCAATGGTGAGTTGATGATATCCGTTTTCATCCAGTCCCTTATGATAGGCCGTGGAGATGGAATAATGACTGTTGTTGAGGATGCGGTTGGCCGAACGGTCATTCAGGGCCAGGAGTCCGACACTCCATCGGTCATTTTCAGGAAGCAGTTGCTTCAGCAGGGAAAAATCGATGGAAGCAGTTCCTGTTTTGTAGGCATTGTTGATCGTCGGCCATTGATTCCGATAGTTTCCGGCCACCCTGAAGTCCCCGTCAAACAACCCGGTCATCGCCGGATTCAGGGTAAGCGGGGAAGCGAAAAACTGTGAGAAATGCGGGTCCTGTCCATAGGAGGATATGCAAAGCATGCAACCTGTGATGACAGGCCATATGCGAGATCTTATGGTACGGAATAATGACATGGATTGTATCGACGTAAAAGTCATTGCTGTGTCTTCTCTCCAAAAGCCAGGTCTCCGGCATCTCCGAGTCCTGGAACTATATATCCTTTGGCGGTGAGCTCTTCGTCGATCGCACCACACCAGATCGTTACATCAGGCTGTTCTCTTCTCACAAATTCTATGCCCACGGTGCAGGCAATCGCAGACACTATGTGTATCGATGCCGGCTTCCCTTCCTCTTTCAACAGGTGGATGGTCTTTACCAATGAGGCACCCGTCGCCAGCATCGGGTCGCTGATGATCAGGATCCGACCGTCGAGCGCTGGGCATGACAGGTATTCCAGTTCGATCTCGAAACTCCCGTCGCCATGATGTTTGCGGTAGGCAGCAATAAAGGCATTGTCGGCCCGGTCGAAATAATTGAGCATGCCCTGGTGCAATGGCAGTCCGGCGCGCAGGATCGTGGCCAGTACAGGTTGCTGACTCAGCACCTTACACACGGAAGTGCCGAGCGGCGTGCCAATTTCCTGATCCTCACAAGGCAGCACCTTGCTAATTTCATAGGCGATGACTTCTCCAATACGTTCAAGATTCCTGCGGAACCGCATACGGTCTGCCTGTATCTCCGTATTCCTAAGTTCTCCGATCCAGTTGCTGAGCAACGAATGTCGCTCACTCAGATTTTTGACCATACAATGTGGTAATTTCGGCCCGAGGCCACCGACACAAATCTAATCAAATGATCGCGAAACGGCGCTTCATTTCCCGTCCGCAGGGACTTACATTAATAAATCAGTGAAAAATGATCTATCGTGTGATCGGAGTGATGAGCGGGAGCTCGCTCGACGGACTGGACATCGCCTTTATTCAGTTCGAGGAGGCCGGTGGTCGGTGGACCTGGCACATCGAAGCCGCTGAATGCCGGGCCTATCCGACGGATTGGAAGGAAAGACTTCAGGGGGCGACTGAACTGTCCGCCCGGGATTACATGATCCTGCATGCCGATTATGGTCACTACATCGGCCGCCAGGTGAACAGCTTTATGGAGGAAAACGACCTGTCCTACCGGGTTTCACTGATCGCTTCTCATGGGCACACCACCTTCCACATGCCCCCGAGGATGACCGGCCAGATTGGTTGCGGGGCGGCCATCGCCGCGGAAACCGGCCTGCCCGTCGTAACGGACCTCCGCGCACTTGACGTCGCACTCGACGGGCAAGGGGCCCCAATCGTACCCATGGGTGAAAAGCTGCTGTTTCCGCAAGAAAGGTTTCTGCTGAATATCGGTGGCATTGCCAATCTCTCCGCGGCCACCCCCGGCGGCTATGTCGCCTTCGATACGTCCCCCGCGAACAGGCTGCTCAATCTCCTGGTGGAACCATTGGGCATGAGCTTCGATGATGAAGGGCGGGTGGCGTCCTCCGGGCAGATCGATGAGGATGTACTACGGCGATTGCAAGCGCTTCCCTATCACGCGGCCGACTACCCTAAATCCTTGCCCAATGATTTCGGTACCGGCGTGGTCATGCCCATTTTAGAAACCGCCGGAACAGGATATACCGATGCACTGAGGACCGCCGTTGAATACATCGCCTGGGCCGTGCGTCAGGGGATCGACGCAGTTATCAATAACTCCGGGATGCAGGTCAGTGAAGGATCAAGATTACTGGTGACGGGTGGCGGAGCCCTGAACTCCTTCCTGGTATCACGCATAGATGCGCACCTGCAGCCCGTCGGGATCATCGCCGTTGCGGCAGATCCGGTCACCGCCATGTACAAGGAAGCCCTCATCATGGGACTGCTCGGTGTGCTTCGCTGGCGCGAGGAAGTGACCACTTTTTCATCTGTCACAGGAGCCAGACGCGACAGTGTGGGCGGCGCACTGTGGATGGGACAGTCGTGAGGTCACGGAACGTCTTCGTTTCAGGTTTGCCGGATTTGCATACAACAATAAAGGAGCCTTCCCGATTCCATTAGATTTATCCCATGAAGCCCCACTCGACAAATAATCATCATCGAAAGCCGGCTTCACGATGGTCAAGGCTGACACGCAAACTTGGCCCAGGCCTCGTTACCGGCGCCAGTGACGACGATCCGTCCGGTATCGCCACCTATTCGCAGGCAGGGGCCGGCTTCGGATTATCCACCCTCTGGACTTCCCTCCTGACCCTTCCGATGATGATTGCCGTGCAGGAGATGTGCGCCCGTATTGGACTGGTCACCCGAAAGGGATTGACCGAGATCATACGCCTCTATTATCCCAAACCCGTGCTTTGGCTGATCGTATTGGTCAGCTTCCCCGCCATCATTCTGAACATAGGGGCCAATCTGTCTGGCATGGGAGCCGTCGCCAACATGCTGGCACCCGACATTCCGGCGCCTGTCTTCAATATACTCTTCGGCATCTCTATCACATACCTCACCATCGCGCTGCCCTATCGAAAGATCGCCAACATCCTCCGCTGGCTATGCCTTTCCCTGCTCTGTTACATGATCGTGCCTTTTCTGATCAACACCGACTGGCCGCAGGTTTTTTGGCACAGCCTGGTGCCCGAGATCCGCTGGGACAAGGATTTTATCATGATCATCGTGGCAGTCCTGGGGACGACCATCTCTCCCTATCTTTTCTTCTGGCAGACCTCGATGGAGGTAGAGGAGGTGAAAGTACGTCGACTGGTGGTGGACAAACGCGTGCTGGATGATATGCAACAGGATGTCAGGGGTGGCATGTTCTTTTCAAACCTGGTTGCCTTCTTCATCATCCTGACCACCGGATCCGTCATGTTCCCCGCAGGGGTCCGTAACATCTCCACGGTGCAGGATGCCGCAGTGGCACTTCGTCCGCTCGCCGGCGATATGTCATATTTACTTTTCTCTGTCGGCGTCTTAGGTACCGGCCTCTTGTCTGTTCCGGTGCTGGCCGGCGCGATGTCTTATATGGTCAGCGAAGCCTTTGGATGGAAGGAGGGATTAAATAAGAAATTCCATCAGGCCCGGGGTTTTTATGTTGTGATGATGGTGTCCATTCTGTCTGCGCTGCTGATCAATTTCTCCGGGTTGTCTCCCATGCGGGCACTCATCCTCACCGCGGTGGTCTATGGGTTGATGGCGCCTGTAGTGATCGCCATCATCCTGCATATCTGCAACAACCGCCTCATTATGGGCGATCGCGTCAACGGGCGATGGTCGAATATATTTGGATGGGCAGCATTGCTGCTCATGAGTGCCGCAGGCATCACCCTGCTTTTTTACACTTTTTTCTGATCTGTATGATGACTAACGGTCATGCATACTGTAAATAAAACGGGCGTCGATGTCAAGGATGACAAGGACGCCCGATAAATTCTTCGTTTATATTTATTTGTATCCCCACTTTCGCATGATGTCGATGTTGTTCTTCATGCTGTCCAGCGGAGCCTTGCCCTGGTAGGATTCCTGTTCGATGATGAAATGCTTGGTGCCCCATTTACGGCCGAGGTCGATGACTTCCTTGACGGGGACGATACCGGTGCCCAGTACACAGGATTCGTATTTGCTGTGGTCGCCACCGCCCAGTATCTCGTCCTTCACGTGCATCGACTCGAATCGTCCGGGATATTTCTGCATGATGTCCAGCGCCTTGGCGCCACCATTGAGCATGTTGCCGATGTCGAGCTGCTGCATGACCAGTTTGGGATCCGTCTCACTCAGTATGATGTCAAACAGCGTGCGACCATTCAGTGATTCGCTGAATTCAAAATCGTGGTTATGGTAACCGAACTTCATGCCCGACTTGTTGCAGAGTTCACCGCTCTTGTTGAAGAATTCCATGAACTTCAGCAGCTTGTCGTAGTCGCGGCGGACATTGGCCTCCATGGAGGGGCTGATCACAAACTGTTGTCCCAGGACGGCAGCATCCTCTACGGTATATTTCCAGGCATCCGTCAGATCTTTTTTGGCATCATCCCAATGCTTCCAGCTCATCACCGTGTGACCGCTGGGCATTTTCATGCCCAGATCATCCAGGATCTTTCGGAACTCCTGCGCCGACCAGCCATAAAATTTACGGTTGATGTAGTTCGCATGCTCCACATGCACATATCCCATCGCCCGCAGGGCCTTCAACGTGCCCAGCGGATCCTTCATCATGTCTGCCCGGACGGAGTAAAGCTGAAGTCCGGTCAACTCACCCTTCTTGCGACCAGCGGCCATGAGGGCTTCACTGAGCAAAGATGCCCCGGCCAGGCCGAGGGCCGTCCGTCCGATGAACTGTCTGCGCGAAAGCGTCATATACTTTTTTTAATTCTGAATATACGAAAAAAACAGGACATGGCAAAGTGAAAACCGACGGCGGGTCTGTAACGGCCGGCGGATCATATCCTCTTATCAGCGGGTAACTGAGGAGGTTATGGCGTATTTCCGCAGCGCCTGGTCGAGTCGTTTTCTGAAGCGGTGATAATCGACCGTGATGGTGTGCCTCGGCGTGTTGATCTGGTGGAAATCAGGATGCCGGAGCTCTGCCTCCGCAAGGGCGTCAACATCGGCGGGACGCTTCCATCTTCCCGACAGATGCCTGGCCATGATGCGGCTCTGCAGTTCCGATCCCGGCCAAATGCAGCCCAGGGGTTGGAAGAGTCCGATGAAATACAGGTTATCAATGGCAGGATGGAGCATCTTCAGCCAGAGCTTCACTTCACCTTCGCTGTAATCGATGAACGACTTGTCGAAGAAGGGATGGGCGATGACATACCCGGTGCAGGCGATGATCGTATCATAAGTACCACTGCTGCCGTCCTTGAACCCCACCTCAGCTCCTTCGAGTCTTTCTATATCAGCCCTCGGCCTGATCTTTCCGTGTCTGATGGTATAGAACAGGTCTTCGTTGATCGTGGGATGATGTGATCCGATGGGTCCTTCGGGCTCCGGCAGTCCATACTGCCCGTTGCGGCCGTTGCGGATGCGCAGGCTCAGCGCAGAGAGTCGACGCCATAGCCAGCGCGGCAGCCAGTGGATGCGCTGGCTGAAGGTATCGGCCGGCTGGCCCATCATGAATTTTGGCACGATCCAGTATCCGCGCCGCCAGCTCATGTCAACTGAAGCTGCTACGCGACTGCTCTCGACGGCGACGTCGCAGGCGGAATTTCCGCCGCCAATAACGAGTACACGCTGGCCCCGGAAATCCGCGAATCTTTTGACCTGGTGTGAGTGCATGAAACGGCCGCTGAAGTTTCCGGGATACTGCGGCATCCTGGGCTGCCAGTGATGTCCGTTGCAGACACAGAGCGCATCGAACACCTGTTTTTCTATTCGGCCTTCGGTTTCCGTTTCCACCTCCCATCGGCCGTCTTGCATCGGGATACAATGTTTCACCAGGGTGCCGAAACGGATATGTTCATAAAGATCGAAGTGCTTTGCATAGGCCTGGAAATAGGCCGCCAGCTGGCGATGCGATGGATAGTCGGGATAGTCATCCGGCATCGGGAAATCTTCGTACTGGCTCAGGGTCCTTGAAGAGATGATATGCGTCGTTTCAAAGACGGAACTGTGGCCTTCATCTTCCGTGAATACCCAGTTGCCGCCGACCTCCCGACCGGCATCGAAAACGGTAACCTTCAGTCCTTCATCCAGCAGGTTCTTGGCAGCAGTGATCCCCGAAGGGCCGGCACCGATCACACATACATGTTTCATGTCAAAATAAATATAAGTGATCCTTAGGGGGATGGGTTCCCTTCCGGGTCTGAAATAAATTTGAATGCCTGTCCGTCGAACAGCCCGAGGTCACTCAGTTTCAGGCTGGGGATCACGAGCAGGGCCATGAAAGAGAGGGTCATGAAGGGCGATCCGAGCGAGCTGCCCGAGGCTTTGGCCATCCGGTCAATATCCGTGTAAGCCGCTGCTACGGCATACCCGTCGTCGGTGGACATCAGTCCGGCCACCGGCAGCGGCAGCACGGATTCCCGGTCGCCGTCCACACAACTTACGCCACCCCGTTCTTGTATGACAAGGTTCACGGCGCGTGCGATCGATGCGTCATCTACTCCGACGGCTACAATGTTATGGGAGTCATGCGCCACAGATGAAGCGAGTGCTCCCCGCTTCGTCCCGAACCCATGTATAAAAGCGCGGGCAACGGGGGCGGAGTGGTAACGGTTCACGACGACGATCTTCAGGACATCATTGACTGGGTCACTTACCCATTCATCCCCATCCTTTCGGGGCTGCAGGCTCAGGCTCCCGGTGATGAGCTGTCCGTCTAATGCTTCAATGACCGGAAGTGACCATTCGCTAACGGTTACGGGTAAACGAAGATCTTCTACCTTGACCGGTTTGCAGTCAAATTGATTGACGATGGAATCCGCCGGGATGTTGATTTGTTTGATCAGCGAGCTGCCCTGTTTAGCGACGCATTGTCCGTCGATCCAGGTTTCGCGGACGCGAAATGATTGCAGGTCGTCCACCATAATGAAATCTGCGGGGTCGCCGACGCGCAGCAGCCCCACATCCAACTTGTAATGCAGGACAGGGTTTACGCAGGCGACCTGCAGGATCTTGAACGGGTCGACGCCCAGGCCGGCGGCACGTGCGCAGAGCTGGTCGATATGGCCTTCCGCAAGACTGTCGGGATGTTTGTCGTCGCTGCAGAACATCATCATTTCCCAATGTTCATGGAGCAGGGGAGCCAGTGCGTCGAAATTCCGCGCTGCGCTGCCTTCCCGGATCAGGATCTTCATACCGGCGGTGAGTTTGTCCAGCGCCTCTTCTGCGGTGAAACATTCATGATCGGTGGAGATACCCCGGGAGATGTACCGGCGGGCGTCTTCCCCGCGCAGCCCGGGGGCATGACCGTCGACCGGCTTGCCTCTGAGCCGGGCGGCCTCGATTTTTTTCAACACTTCGGGATCCCCATGCAACGCGCCGGGGAAATTCATCATCTCACTTAAGTATCGGATCTCCGGTCGATCGAGCAGTCGCTCCACATCGGCACAGTCGATGGTGGCACCGGCTGTTTCAAACACAGTGGCAGGCACGCAACTCGGGGCACCGAAATTGAACTTGAAGGGCGTCCGCAGGCCGTCTTCGATCATGAAGTCGACCCCGGCGAGTCCACAGACATTGGCGATCTCGTGCGGATCGCTGACGGTGGCGACCGTTCCGTGGACAACGGCCATCCGCGCAAAGGCGGAGGGGACGAGCATGGAACTCTCGATGTGGATGTGCGCATCCACGAAACCGGGGATGATGACGGACGGGTTTTCAGGCAGATCATCGTCCGAAATCCGTCGGATGGCCTCAATGCGGCCATTGAGCAGGGAAATTTCTGCAGGAAAGAGGGTGCGGCTGAAACAATCCGCGACCATACCTGTAATAAATTGGATGGAATTACTACCAATCATTGCATAAAGTTACCCGTTGCCATACAATTAACACCAAGAGATGACGGCAGCGACTAATTTTGTCGAAACAAAACACATAAATAAACACACAATCATGAAATCCATCTTTTCGATGCTGGCGTCAGTCCTGCTGTTCGCCTCCGCTTCTGCTCAGTCTGTAGACGAGGTGATCGCCAAACATATCGATGCCATCGGGGGCCCCGATAACTGGAAGAAAGTCAACTCCATCAAGGCTGAAGCCAGTCTCAGTGTCCAGGGAACGGACGTCGCTGTCACCCTCTACATGGTGCATAACAAGGCGATGAAGCAGGTCATCAATGTAATGAACATGGAAGGTTACGTGGTAATGACTGACAAGGAAGGCTGGTCCTTCATGCCGTTCATGGGCCAGACAGCCCCCGAGGCGATCCCGGCTGAGCAACTCAAGGCAGGTGTTGATGAGCTCGACATCCAGGGCGACCTGCTCGATTATAAGGAGAAAGGCCACACGGCGGAGCTCCTGGGCAAGGAGGATGTAGACGGTGCAGAGTGCTACAAAGTGAAGCTCACCCGCAAGAGTGGCAACAGTTCCACGTACTTCATTGATACCAAGAATCACTATGCCGTACGTCGCACCTCCAAAATGACCGCCAACGGTCAGGAAGTGGACCTGACCATGAACATGAGCAATTTCCAGAAGCTCGACGGGGGCATCGTTTATGCCATGACCCAGGAGAACAGCAGCCAGCCTGCGCCCGTCAACTTCACCAAGGTTCTGATCAATCCCACAATCGATCCGGCCGTGTTTCAAGTGAAAAAGTAATTCATTAAAGTGGCGCCCTGGATGCGCCCATACAAGACCCCGGTTTGACCATTCCATCTGAATGGCTGCATCGGGGTCTTTTTTTGAGCTGCCATCGCAGTTTAGGAATATGGATCAAAGCATCATCATCATATGAAACAGTCATTCATTGCCATTTCACTTTTTGTTAGCTGCGTCGGCTCTGCTTCCGCGCAATTAAACTCATCCATCTTCGGTATGATGGAAGCCCGTGCACTGGGTCCCGGTTCCATGAGCGGACGCATCACCGCGATCGAAGGTGTGGAGAAGGATGAAGGAAAGACGTTATATGTGGGCACGGCCGGCGGTGGTGTGTGGAAGACCCAGACAGGTGGCGCATCTTTCAAGCCGGTATTCGACAAATACTGCCAGAGTATTGGCGCGCTGGCCATCGATCAACGTAATCCCAAGACGATCTACGTCGGGACGGGAGAAAGTAATATGCGCAATTCCGTGTCGGTGGGTGATGGTCTGTACCGGACGACCGACGGCGGCGATAATTGGACGCGCCTCGGACTGGACAGTACGGAACACATCGCGAAGATCGTGATCGATCCGTCCAATAGCCAGACCATCTACGTGGCAGCACCCGGTCCGTTGTGGCATGATAGTCAGCATCGCGGATTGTACAAGTCAACGAATGGCGGGAAATCTTGGGAGAAGATCCTCTACATCGATCCGCGCACCGGATGTGCTGATATATCGATAGATCCCAAGCAACCGAATGTGGTGTATGCTACGACCTGGACCTTCCGGCGCACGCCATTTTCCTTTGAGTCGGGCGGTGTCGGCAGTGGTATTTTCAAGAGTGTAGATGGTGGCAAGACCTGGCGTCCGCTCGAAAAGGGATTGCCTGCAAAGCCCTACGGCCGCGTGGCGTTGGCCCTGGCACCCTCTGCGCCTGAGAACCTCATCGCGATCATTGAGTCCGCCAAGACGGGATTGTACATTTCCTCAGATGGCGGGGAAAATTGGAAGCAGCAGAGTGCCACCTTCAACGTCGTGGCACGGCCTTTCTATTTCAGTACGCTGGTCATTGATCCGAAGGATCCGAAGCGGGTGTATCGCCCGGCTTATGCCTTTGCCTATTCCAGCGACGGTGGCTATTCATTTGCCGAGGCATCCAATGAAGGGGCCAATGTGCATGCAGACCATCATGCGTTGTGGATCAATCCGACCCATACCAATCAATTGTTCCTGGGAACTGATGGTGGCGTGTTCATGAGTCTGGACCGCGGAAGTACCTGGATGTTCATGCAAAACCTGCCGGTGGGGCAATTCTATCATGTAGACGTGGATCGTCACGAGCCTTATCGTATTTATGGCGGTCTGCAGGACAACGGCAGCTGGATTGGTCCTTCTGCATCTCCGGGCGGCATCGGCCTGGGTGACTGGAAAGAGATGTATGGCGGTGACGGTTTTTGGGTGGTGCCCGATCGTCGGGATCCGAACATCGCCTATGCCGAATCTCAGGGCGGTGATGTCAACCGCATCGACACGCGCACCTTCAAATCCGTCAGCATCCGGCCGCAGCCCGGTGCCGGCGAGCCGAAACTCCGCTGGAACTGGAACACGCCGATCGCTACCGGGCAGGCCGATCCCGGAAACCTCTACGTAGGTGCCCAGTTCCTGTACCGCTCGAAGGACCAGGGGAGAAGTTGGGAGCGCATCTCTCCGGATCTGACGACCAATGATCCTCGCAAGCAGGAACAGGAAAACAGTGGGGGATTGAGCGCAGATGTGACATCTGCGGAAAACCACACGACGATCTTTACGATCTCCGAATCTCCGCTGGATGCAAACATCGTATGGGTGGGAACGGATGATGGCAACCTTCAGGTCACCACCGACGGCGGTAAGACATGGACGAACGTATCGGCCAACCTGGCCGGCACCGGCATCCCGTCTCAGGCCTGGGTGAGCAGTATCGAGCCTTCTGCCTTCGACCGGCAGACGATCTATGCCACCTTCGAGCATCATATGTACGGGGATCATCGTACCTACGTAGCCCGTTCCACCGACATGGGGAAAACCTGGAAGCGGCTGGAAAGTGCTGAATTCACCGGCTTCGCGCATCGCATCCGCGAGGATCGTGTTAACAAGGATCTGCTGTTCCTGGGCACGGAGATGGGGCTTTTCTCCTCCCTGGATGGCGGTGCATCATGGTTTCGGATGAAGAACAGCATCCCGTGGATGGCCCTGGTGCGGGATATTCAGATCCATCCCAATACCCATGATCTGATCGTTGGCACGCACGGCCGCGGAATTTTTATCATCGATGATATTTCGCCGCTGCGCAACCTGACGGGTGAACTCTCCGGTCGCGATATCCATTTCTTCCCGGCCCCGCCACAAACCCTGACCACCGGTCGTTTTGGCGGTGGCTCCGTCGTGAATGGTGGTTTTGCGGCAGGCAATCCGCCCGCCCTGCCTGCCTTTCAATACTATCTGAAGGATCGGTTGACCAGTGGCGTTGTCAAACTCGAAATTCATGACAAATCCGGGAAACTGATCCAATCCCTCCCGGGATCCGCCCGCAAAGGCATCAACCGGATCTACTGGAATCAGCGGATCACGCCGCCTAAGACGGCGGGTGGAAGCACGAAACGCGACATCAGCGGGTTCATCGCGCCGCAGGTGCTTCCCGGTGACTATGTAGCCACATTGAAGGTGGGCACAAAGTCTTTTTCCCAACCGGTCACGCTGGTGCATGATGCGCAGTCGACCTTCACCCTTGCAGACCGCGAACTTCAACACCGCACCGCCATGGAAATCTATGGCATGCACGAAGAACTCGCGAAACTCGTCTCAGACATCATGGCTCGCCAGAAGTCGTACACGGACAGCCTGCCAAAGATCACCCGCGCCAAAGACAAGCGCCGGATGCAGGCAGATATTGACAGTCTGGAAGCCTTGCGCGGCACATTGGTGCCCACGAAGCAGACGTCGGTATTCGCAGACGAGGAGCGTTTGCGGGAGCGGATCACGGAAGTGTATGTGGCTGTTTGTAACAACGAACAGGCGCCGACCAATCTTCAACTGGCCAGAGTTCGTGAGCTCCGCCGCCAGCTCGTTGAGGGATTGATGAAGTTCTCAAAACTTCGATGATACTCCGGCCCTTCGCGCCCTTGCGGTAAAGGCTTTACCGCGAGGGAGAT
>CAJBZC010000578.1 GCA_903959965.1 uncultured bacterium | reverse complement strand
CGCCCTCTTTCAGATATTCATAGATCCGGTCGTCCTGTTTGAGGGTGTAGAACGGTGAGGCATAACCGAAGGCGAGCGGGTGGGTTTCATCCAGTTCCATCCGGTAGATCGAGCCGGGTATGGACCCCTTGAGATATTCCTTTTCGCGGTCGGCGTATTTGAGGATCGAGTCGGCGCCAACTTTGGCAGACTTGTCATCTTCTTTTTTGAGTCTGAGTCCCCAATCGAGCGATGCCATCTGAGACACGGCGTTTTCAAGGGCGATCAGTTTGCCGCCCCTGCGCACCCATGCTTTCAGGGCATCGGTGACGGTACGGTCGTTGAGGATGCGGTAGTTCCCATCGGGCAGGATGAGCACATCATATTTTTCCATCGGAAGCTGGGCGATATCCGTGGCGTTCAATATGGAGAGTGGATAGCCGAGCTGTTGCTCGAAAAAATGCCAGATCTCTCCGAATCCATTGGCGACGATGCCTTCTCCTGACAGCACGGCCACGCGGGGGGCTTTGATCGGACGAACATCTCCGCTGCCGAAATCAAAGCCCTGGTCGACCAGGCCGGTGCGGACGGCTGTAATATTCAGGTGTGCTTCCGGAACTGCATTGATGGCGGCTTTAACTTTCGATCCCAGGGTGGCACCATCGGTGCGGTTGGCTGCTCGGGTGACGATGAGGCTACCCCGTTCGTGGCGCTTCCCTTCGACCGTAAAGGGGCTGGTGGCATATCGAACCGTCATGCCATCGCGGAGCAGTCGCGCGAGGACACGCGCCGAGTGCATGCCCTGCCAGGGGATCACGTAGGCATAAGCTTCGGCATCGGGAAAAAACCCCGCAGCCTTGACCGGATCCACATCACCCACTGCCGTGGAGGCGGGACGGTCGGTGACCGCCCATGCATCCAGTCCGAAGGCATAAGGCAGCGACCAGGCGGTGATATCGTAGGTGGCGGAGTCGCTCAGCTTGGTGCGGGGTTCGAAGAGTACGCGGAGCATGGTCGCCCGGGGTTGGCGGGCGGGGATCAGGATATCTCCCGGCTCTACATTAACGGAAGCATCGCGGCCGTTGCGGTATCCGAATCCCTTCAACATCATTTTCGTTTGCGCATATCCATATTGGATGCCATTACGGCGCATGTAGGTTCCGACCACCCCACCGTCGGCCCCGACAGAAGTCGAACGCCTTACCACATAATATTGCACCCCACCAGCCGGTACATCTGCCACAGCCTGGGCGAAGAATTTCCGGAACTCCTGCCGCAGTCTGGCGGCTTCACGGACTGACACTTCGATGGTCGAGAGTCCCGTTGTGTGATGGTGCTCAAGCCGGGCTGCCAGGGTAAGCGTATCACCATCCTCCAATTGCACGGCCTTACCGGCACGGCCGCCACCACCCTGTTCAAAGGTCATACCGATGGCCCCGTTGTAGACGGGATAAGTATCTCCATAGGAAGGATAAAGCAGGTCAAAGCGTTCACGGGTGAAATAGAGCCATCCCTGACGATCGAAATACCGGGCATTGTTCTTTCCGATCAGCTGCTGGAATTCCCGCTGCCATGGGGTGATCACTTCATGATAGGGCTCTGCAGCCGGTGCGAAATAATAAGGTGAGTTTGGACTCTGCTCATGAAAATCAACGTGTACCTGCGGCAACCATTCGTTGTAGACTTTCATGCGGGCCTTGGTTTCCACCTGTGATTGCCAGGCCCAGTCGCGATTGAGGTCAAAATAGTAGTGGTTGACCCTGCCGCCGGGCCAGGGTTCGCGGTGTTCGCGGGTGTTCTGGTCGGGGTCGCCGTTCAGCGAGGTCACCGAATTATACCAGTTGGCATAGCGATCGCGCCCGTCTGGGTTGATGCATGGATCGATCACGATCACCGCCTTTTCGAGCCAGCCGGCCGCGCGTGGATCCGCTCCTGAAAGCAGCGTGTGGGCAGTTTTCATCACCGCCTCCATGGAGGACGCCTCATTTCCATGCACGTTATAGCTCAGCCACACGATAACAGGCATATCCTCAGAAGGCGCCATCTTATCGGATGCCAGGCCTGCGAGGCGCAGGTTGTTCATCCGGATTTCCTCCAGTCTGCGGATGTTATCAGGCGACGATACAAACGCCAGCATGAGTGGCCTGCCTTCGTTGGTCTGCCCGTAGGAACGGGTGATCATCCGGCCGGCGGAACCCGAAGCCAGATGTTCCATGTATTCCACCACGCGATGATGCCGGGTGAAGCGTTCTCCAAGGGCATATCCCAGGAATTGTTCGGGGCTCTTCACCAGGTTCTGCCCCTGCAGCATGCAGGTGATCAGGAGGGCTAGGAGTGTCGCAGCGGATTTCAATCGGATCTTCATCTGTTGCATATTTGTCTGTAAAAACCAAAGATGAAGAT
>CAJBZC010000577.1 GCA_903959965.1 uncultured bacterium | reverse complement strand
TGTCATCCTGAGCGCAGCGAAGGACCTGGATATTTGTATTTATTAACATGACCTACGAACCAAGTCAACTATTGGAGTGCTATCACTAAAGTACAGCCCGCCTTATCACCTACCGGCATTTTGAAATTGATCGTCCGATCACTCACCTTTATATTTATTTTTTCCGCTTTGCGATATGGATCAGAAACGAATAAAGATTCGACCATTCCATTTGCTGACAACCGCCACATCACCATGCAAGGTTTGTCGGCTTCCAGGGTCAGTGAAGGGATTGATAGTGTGCCTTTCTCATGAAACACCGCCTGGCCCACGCCGATGGCCGTATCCATCGCCGCCTGAAGTGAAGCCTCGTTTTTCAGGATCACGATCGACGATGACGGCGCTTTGTCAGGTTGTTTTTCAGATTCCATCACAGGCAGCACGATATATGAGTACCTGCCATCCTTCGGAGATCGATCTTCAAACCAGAGTTTGAATACATTCCGGGTGACCGTCTCATTCGTCGCCCAGTCCTGATGGGTGATCGAACGCCAGCTTCCCTCGGCAGCACCCTGATGCAGCTTTAGGGTTGGCTTGTCAGGGAAAATATAAAACACTTTGTTGTGATGTACCCATGATACGTTATCAAAAGATGATAACTTATCTTCGGCTATACCTGACCGTGAGTCTGTTCCAACCATCACTTTCCCATCTAATAGGGTCTGGTTGATGGTGGTAGCCACGGTCAGTCCCTCTCCACTCCGGATGCCGGCTCCCAGACACAAGTATCCATCCCTGAAAAAGAACCAGGATTTTCGGGCCTCCAGTGCGTCGTGCTGACTGATGAATTGCATGGCTACAGCTCCGTATGTACCATCGCTGACAGCACCTGCAAGGGATGTTTTCGGTGTTTTGGGGATCTCCTTCCAGTGCATCAGTTCCGACCGCTGAACATTGGTAGTTCCCGGGATCTTTTGCCAGTCCCATACTGGGAAAATATCAAGGTATTCTTTTCCTGACAATTGGATATAGTTGGCTCCATCCGCCAGGTGATGCATCCGCAGGCTTTCCTCGTTGTATGGGAATTCCACCCCCTGCTTCTGACGATTGGAACTCAGCCTAACCGAGGAGAACCAGTATGGGCGTTGGTGCGAAGCATATTCCGACCATGGGAAATACACATTCCAGGCCAGATCGGGTTTCCGCGTGCCGGCTTGTATCTCAGCGATCTGTTCCAGTTCAATGTTACGGTAGCTGGTGACTTGTAATAGCCTGCGGGAGATATCATCTCCAAGGGGATGAAGGGCACCGGAACGCGAAAGTCCCCGGTTTTTTGCAGCAATATCCGGTACACTGGCGAAGACCATCGATTTACAAATGCCATCAATGTAATAATCGACCAGTCGATGCATGGCCTCATCCGGAAACTTGAACCGGGTGCCCTTGAATCGTTCTGCCCAGTAGGCCAGTACTGAGGGATAGGCCAGTCCATATGAAAGGGTAGAGATCACCCCGTCGGTCCGGTGATGGAAACTATAATCCGGTTTCAATCCGCGTTCGGTGCTGAAGCGGATCTCTCCGGCAATCACGCTGACCACCCTCGAAAATTTCGCCGTGTCTCTGAGGAACAATGCCTGTTTTCCGACCAGTCCCGCGATCTTGATCAGATCTCCGCCCGGTCTGGCACCGAATCCCGAATCCAATCCCGCCCTGCGGGCGATCTGCATACCGCTGATGCGCTGTTTTTCCGTCAGCGCATCATCCATGACCAGCAGGGTTTGAATCATCGCATCTGGTGTGCCGATTTCGTTCCACCACCAATTTTCGCAGATATAATCCTCGCGCAGCCAGTGATCGAGTGCCTTTGATGCGGCCGCTTTCACTTTTTCGTTGCCGTACCAGGGAGACCGCGGGTTTCGGAATGCACGTGCCAGCTCCAGCATCTTGTCCAGGTGTACACGGTGCTGGAAGGCGATTTTGGTGGTATCCTGGTAATTGATGCCTGGCCAGCTGCCGTCGGGTCGCTGGTCATTAACCGATGCCATGATATGCCTTGGGTTTACATCCGACCGAAGCACATCCTGTCTGATCCGCTGCCGGATCGTATCCAGGTCGGCATCAGCCTGCGCCAGGGTGGCCATAGAGAGGAGGAGGGAGCAGACTCCCCCGATGAGATTCAGGCGCATATAATTATTGATTTGAATTCATTGGATTGATCATTTCCATTCGCTCAGCGCAGGTGTTTTCACTGGTTGAGACTTTCCGGGCAGCAGGTAGGAGTTCACAGACACTTTGCCTCCCACCGGTATCACGGCTTCGAAACCGACCATGATGGTACCGGGATTTGGCGCGTCGTAATATTGCGGAGGATCGGTCGACCAGGTCCGCATTTCTATATGGGCATCCGTTTCAATGCGAAGGCGCAGGGTCTTCCCATCCTTGCTAAGCAGTGCCTCATTTGATCCCGTAATTTGTACGTTCGCCGGGGTCAGCAAGGTCCATCTCACACGGGTTTCTTTATTTTGAGCCGTCCACTCATCGCGTACCACTACGTGATCGCTTCCGGAGATGGCGATGCCGCGTCGGGCTCCGGCCAGCTGTCCCTTATAAACGGCTCCCAGGTCGGTGACGGCATGCATGAATTCCTTTTTAGAGCCGGAGGCGATGATGGGGGCATAGCCTTCCACCCGCTGCAACTGACTATCGACCGTGATGGTATTATGTGTGAAATTGTTCAGCCGGAAGATGGTCCATCGCTGGGCATCCTGAGCCCTTCCAAAGAGCTTGATTCCCTTGGACTCCAGCGATTCGTATTCCTGCATGCCAAAGTCCATCGCCCAACGAACCCCGTCTGCCTCCATCACATAAGAGCCAACATCCATATGCGCATGGTTGATATTGCCCGAACCGCCTTTCATGGCTACCCAGATCGCATTGGGATCGGTCCAGGATGTCCGCATCATAGCCATGGGGTTTTTCCCGTGTCCCACCCACATCAGATCTTTGGGCGCAGGGATCTTGTCCATCCGAAAATCACCTTTCCAGAGCAACGCGGCCGGAATCAGCCGGTCGCCGACCCTGCCTTCCACACCACTGCGTTGCAGATGAAGCCTGTCCATATATAGTACGGAAGGGTCGCCCAATTTCCCGGCCATCCAGCACATGGCGGGATGAAATCCCCCGCCGGATCCGGCATCGGAATAGTTAAATGGCCGGCCGGAAGGCCCTGTCATATGGGCCATGAAACCGGTGCTGCCCAGGAAGCCGGGCATGGCGGACAGCCCGAAATCAGTTCCGAAGCAGGTCTCCATAGCGCTCAGCCACATGACATTGAAACTGGTCCCATAGCCCCAGTATCCATACCCTTCGGGATAGATGCCGCTCGGTCCGTAGTCCTTCATCGGCAGTCGGATGGAAGTGATGGCCCGGTTGATGATGCGCACGGCCAGTTCCGGCTGATCCTCCTGAATGGCCAGGGCGCCGTAGGTCATCCCGGCATTGCATACCTGGTTCCAGTTATGCTCTGCCGTCAGCCAGCTGTTGTATCGTTTGTCCAAAGATGGTTCCAGTCCTTTGTGCAGTATGGCATTCCGGATGGCTTTTCGGGATACTTCTGATAACTGACCGTGAAGCCAGTCATAGCCGATGGCCATGGCCATGGTCATCTCCGCCACGTCGAGGAAATGGGAAGGATTCCAGTCGCTGAACGCGGCGATCGTCAGCATTTCCCGCTCGGCCCGGTCGAGGTATTTCCGGTCTCCTGTCATCCTATATGCATACGACAACTGAAAGATCCTGCGGATGGCTTCCCTCGATTTATCCAGGAGCCTTCTGCCGATCTGTATGCGTTGAAGGACGGGCAGATCAATGATCCGGTCGGATTCTTTTACAATGGCATCGTGCAGGGCCGACCAGGTCTTATCACCCCGGATGGATGTCATCAACACTTTTTCTGTGCCCCCCTTCAGCAGGATGCGGGGGTGATCCCCAAAAGAGGTGTTCAGGTCGATCGAGTCCCGGACCCATTCATGCCTGTTCCCCATTGGCTTGGTTGTTCGGGCAACCGGGTTAGAATGGGTGGCTGAAACATCCGGACTAAGGAAACTGGACAAGGAAATAAGGACCAGTCCAGACAGCAGGCGGCGCTTAGCATTCATATGACATTCACAATTATACGTCCCGCCATTACGGCAGGACGCTTGTTAAGTAAGGGTTTTACATCTATTACTTTGATCCGTAGGCTTTGCCGACAAAGGGTTTGACGCCTACCTTCTTTTCCCAGGCCTGATATTCGTCGAGCATCGACCTCGCACGATCCGGCTGGCTCGTGGCCAGATCCTTCAACTCGACGGGATCTGCCTGCATGTCGTATAACTGCCAGGAAGGATCATTTTGGTCGCGCACCAGTTTCCATTTGCCTTTTCTGATGGCCTTGTTGCCTTCGTGCTCCCAGCAATAGGTGCGGTCGGGGAGGGGGCCTTTACTCCAGAGATAGCTCAGGCTTTGTCCGGGCAATGATGCCTCGGGTGCACCGGCGAGTTCCAGGGCGGTGGGCATAAGGTCTATCACGTGGCCTACGCCATCCGAGAAACCTTTACGGGGTTTGATGCCGGCCGGCCAATGTACAATGAACGGAGAGTTTATACCACCTTCGTGCATGTAGTGTTTGTACATCCTGAATGGGGTATTCGTTACATTGGCCCAGGCTTCTTCGAGGGCGGAGTAGGATCCTTTCTCTCCGATCTTTTTGGACGGATCATGTCGGTTTTGGGTATTCACCGTCTCGGCGCATCCGCCGTTGTCTGACAGGAAAACGATCAGGGTGTTTTCGTACTGGCCGGAAGCCTTGAGTGCAGCGACCAGCCGGCCTATGTTCTGGTCCATCCGGTCGGTCATGGCTGCATACACGGCCATCCTGCGCACCCATTGTTCTTTGTCGGCCTGGTCCTTCCAGTCGGGAATTCCCTTCGTACGTGCGCTAAGCTGATAGCGTGCATCAATGTATCCTACTTTTTTCATGCCCTGATATCGGAGATTCCGGATAGAGTCCCATCCGGCGGCATACAGTTTCTCGTATTTGGCGATGTCCGGTTCCAGGGCATGCAGTGGGAAATGCGGTGCCGTGTAGGCCAGGTAGAGGAAGAAGGGATCCTTTTTCCGGTTGGCCGCATGTTCCTTCAAAAAGCCGATGGCCTGATCGGTAAAGGCATCGGTAGCATAATATCCTTCCTGTGGGATGGTATAGATATCATCGTCCAACGCATAGAATCGCTTGTCTTTTTCGGCGGGGGTAACCTCATAGAAGCTGGACGCGCCCGAGATCAGTCCGAAGTATCTGTCAAAGCCGCGTTTGCGGGGCCAGTGCTCGCGTCGCTCCCCGACATGCCATTTGCCCGACATGTAAGTGGCATACCCCGCCTTTTGCAGGGCTTCCGCGATGGTGGCCTTTGATGGATCCAGGAATCCCTGGTATGGGCCGGCTTCGTATTTAGTATTCGCGAGGGTGACCATGTGCCCGACACCAACGGCATGTGGATACTGGCCGGTGAGGAGAGAAGCACGCGTGGGGCAGCAGCGGGCGTTATTGTAAAAGGTGCGAAGTTTCATACCACCTGCCGCGAGTTTATCGAGATTCGGCGTTTTCACCTCGCCGCCATAGCAGCCAATATCAGAATAGCCCAGATCATCTGCCATGATGTAAATGATGTTGGGGCGAGCAGGCGGCTTGGCTGCAGGCTGCAATGATGCGATCCCGATCCATAACAACATCATACCCGCAGCGAACATTCCCCTTTTCCAATTTCCGTTTCGTTGACTCATACCTGTGACTTTTGGACTTTTTTGCTTTGATGACGGAATTTAATCAATCTTTCGGGATGTGTGCAGGTTCATTGATGCTTCAGACTGGCATCTATCAAAAGCTTGAACGTCAAAAGTCCATGTTCCACCTCCCATTGCGGCATACGCAATTGCCTTACATTTTCGTTATATTTGAAGGTGCTCTGACTACGCTTACCTCCTTACCTGATGCGGATGCCAATATTTATGGGTTCCCGGCGACCTGGCTGCACTCCTGTGACAGCGTCTTTGTACGATGTCATTGGAGGTGATTGCACATGCCTGTCTGCACGGACATATATCCGCTCCGGGCAATTTTCATCCATTTTTCAACCTGAGCATCTTGACTGAGATCACACCTAAAGACACGTTGGTGTCGTCGCCGTTGCCTGGTATGCATCCCTTTGATGAGAGGGATGCTGCACATTTTCACGGCCGGGGTCGTCAGGTGGAGGATCTGCTAAGCATCATTCAGTCGTCGCGTTTCATTGGCCTGGCGGGTCCTGAAGCCTCGGGAAAGACCTCCCTGGTGATGGCGGGTCTGTTGCCTGTTCTTCGGACTGGATTCAGAGGGCAGGCAGGGGATGGCTGGAGGATCTGTCTTTGCACACCGGGTATTACCCCCCTCGAAAATCTGTCCTTTGCCCTGGCGGGAGCGGCCTCTGAAGGTTCTGAGGAACGGACATCCCTGGAGCGGCAGCATGAATTTACGGCTTTGTTGCGTGCAGATCATTCCGGGTTACAGCGGGTGGCCGACCGCATCGGCTTGGATGCCGGGGAGAATCTCCTCATTATCATTGATCGTCTGGAGGAGTTGTTTGAACTCCCTCATAAATATCTGCCGGGTGTTTCGGGTGCGGTGGAAGCGGACCTGCTGATGGGAAACATTGCCAGGCTGCTGAGTGCGCCCGGCCTCCCGGTCTATCTGATGGTGATCATCGAATCTGAGCACATCCCCTCGCTGTACAATTTCAGAAACCTCCACGCTCATCTGAGCGGAGGTCTTTATACATTGCCCCTCTTCCGCCAGGATGATCTGAATGCGATCATTTCCCGTGGCTTGTTGACCGCGCATATTCAGCCTTCCATGGAGGCCCAGGATCGGATCAGGTTACTCTTCGGACAGGATATGCGCAATCTGTATGCGCTTCAGTTATATTTGGGCGCCATCATCCGGCGTTTCGGTGCGGAGGCTTCAGCCGACAAGTTGCGGAGGCTGGAACTTTCAGACCTGGATCTTGTCGAATCGATGGACCACATCATCCCCAGAAAACTGGATGCCTACCACGACAGTCTGCCGATGGATCAAAAACATGTCATGCGACAGGTCTTCAGTCATATCGTGCAGTCAGGCGAAGGGCATGCCATGATAAAGCCGCAGACGGTCCGGGAGATTGCAGAGCGGAGGGCGTTGGACAAACTGTCTTTGACCGGGTTTCTCCGCCGCTTCGACGGGGAACTGCCGGGTATACTTTCGCTGGTCGTTCCATATGATCGTCAGTTGCTGCATTTCCGCGAACAGGGTATGCCGGACAGCGGGGTGGTGACTTTATCCGCCACTCATCCCGTCAGGAATTGGAAAAGATTGCAGGAATGGGTGGTCGTAGAAAGGGAGGCGGAAACCCTTTACCGTCGACTTTCTGATGCCGCACGTCTACACACCGCCGGGCAGTCGGGCTACCTCAGGCCGCCCGATCTGGATGTCTTCCTCCAATGGTGGGAGACCTTCAATCCACAGCCATCCTGGGCGGCGCAGTTCAATACGCAATACCGGCCTGCGGAAGCCTATCTCCGCGAGAGCCAGGCGAAGCATATTGAAGACACTGATCGTCGGGAGCGGGAGCGGAAGGAGGAGTTAAAGCAAGCCCGTAAAAGGGTGTTGATCGGGGTTGTGGTGGCCATCATCAGTGTGATGCTTGCAGGATGGGCATGGAATGAGCGCATCGAGGCTGAAAAGGAACGGAAGAAAGCGTCGGAAAACGAATTGATTGCGAAGTCTGCCCTTGATAAGGCTAAGGACGAGGAAAGAGCGGCAAGAAATGCAGAGGAAAAAGCGTTGGATCAGGAAGAAATAGCGAGGCTTGCAAAAGACAGAGCCCTGGTGGCGAAACTTTCTGCTGATACGGCAAGGCAAGTTGCACTGACAAGTCTGGGTAGAGCGCTGATTGCGGAGGATGACGCCCAAAAAAGGCAAAGAGAAGCAAATGACAGCGCGAACGCAGCCCGAATTCAACGGCAAAAGGCTCA
>CAJBZC010000576.1 GCA_903959965.1 uncultured bacterium | reverse complement strand
CTACGCACCCCTTTGTATTTATTTTACGTCGATCATTTATTGCTATCGAAGACTCCGATCTCGGAAAGTGCAGGACACACTGCGGATGAAACGATCCGGATGCGCAGTCTGTCGGTCGTCACAGACCGGTCGAATCTTACGAGCCTGCAGGCGCCAATGCTGGTAGCCGTTCCGGCAGTCGTCCATCCCTTTCCGTCGTATACATCGATCGCGATGGAATCGATCCGCTGCCCCAGGCGGATATCCTCCCGAAGCCTGATGAGGTCGAAGGTCTGAGCTGTATTCCAGGCCAGTTCCACCGAGGCCGCTGTAATGGCATCATCGGTCGCCCAATAACTGTACCTGTCATCATCGGTCAATTTAGAAGCTCCAAATGCCCGAGCATCATTTCCTCGTGTGTTCGTGACCGTTAGTGTCGCCTTTTTTGCGAAATCATCAGAGAACACACGTGCCAGCCGATCACCAAAGGCCGCCAGTGATCGAACATCCGCTTCATGCAGTAGTCCGCGTCTGTCGGGTGCAATACCCAGGTCCAGCGCTCCGCCCCTTCCGACACTCTTCAGATACAGATTGAAGAGTCGCTCGGGAGACTTGACCGTGCTGTCTTCCTCCGGATGATAAAACCAGCCTTTGCGCAGGGGGACATCGCATTCAGCGGGTATCCAAAAGTCGCCATTCCGGGTGCCCATGGGGTTGAATTCGTCCCGTACATCACCGGGTCCAGACTTGGTCTTGCCGGGGAGTGGCTGTGGCGTATAGGTCGCCCAGGAAGTCGGTGCCGCCTCTCCCCTTTCGTTGCCCACCCAGCGGACATCCCATCCTATATCACTGAAGATGGTCGCACCGGGTTGCAATTGGCGCGTCATGGCCCAGGTGGTATCCCATCCATAATACACGGAACGGTCGATCTTCCGGCTCGTGCGTGCCCCGCCGTAATAGCCGTCGCCACCGTTGGCGCCGTCATGCCACGACATGAAGAGCGGACCATACTGTGTGTACAACTCACGTAACTGCGCGCGGTATAGTTTTACATATTCCGGTGTACCGTACACCGGGCTGTTACGATCCCAGGGCGAACAATACACCCCGAAGGATAATCCACCCATCCGGCAGGCATCGGAAAATTCTTTCACCATGTCTCCCTTGCCGTCGCGGAAAGGACTCTTTGAGATGTTGTATCCTGTGGTCTTCGTAGGCCAGAGTGCAAAGCCGTCGTGATGTTTGGCCACCAGGATCAATCCCTTGAAACCGCCCGCCCTTACTGCACTCACGATCTGACGGGCATCGAATTGAGTCGGATTGAAGATGGAGGGGTTGGCATCCCCATAACCCCATTCCTTGTTTTCAAAGGTGGTGGGTGTGAAGTGAACCAGCACGTACATCTCTTTTTCGTGCCACTGCAACTGCCGGTCGGAAGGCAGGACTCCATATGGCTTGGGGGGCGTCACCTGCGCCTGTATTGCCCCCGCCATGGTCAACATCGTGAGGATGGAAAGTCTGAGATTCATATTTACTTTGATTGATTTACGGTATTGATCAAGGTGCCGATGCCTTCTATGGTGATGCTGACCGTGTCTCCAACCTGCAGGGTGAAGTCATCCGGAGGAACGATCCCCGTGCCGGTCATCAGATAACAGCCTTGAGGAAATGACAAGGCCCGGAACAGCCAGTCGGCCAGTTCCCGGGGTTGACGCTTCATCCGATCTAATGTAATGGTTTCATTGAATACCACGGCGCCTTCCCGCTCAATTTTCAGGCTCACGGCACTGCGCATGGACAGCGGCTGTTCCGGCACATAGAGGCAGGGCCCCAGGGCCGCGCTGCGGTCGTATGTTTTTGCCTGCGGGAGATAGAGCGGGTTTTCTCCTTCAATGCTCCGTGAGCTCATATCATTGCCGATCGTGTAGCCTTCGATGCTGCCCTGACTGCAGATAAACAGGGTTAGTTCGGGTTCCGGGACGTTCCAGGAGGAATCCCTTCGTATGTGTACCGTGCCAGTATGACCGACGATCCGATGGGCAGCAGCCTTGAAGAACAGTTCAGGCCGATCGGCATCATATACGCGGTCGTAAAAATCACCGCCCCCGGATGATTTAGATTCCGCTACCCGGGCCTGCCGACTTCTGAGATAGGTGACACCGGATGCCCACAACTCCTGTCTCAGGACGGGCGGGTCAAAAGGGCCGGACAGATCGAGATCGGATATCAATTCGAATCCGGCACAATCTTCCCGAAGCCGATGGTACAATGCTGTCCTATTGATCAGTTGATCCCAGTCACAAGAAGTGCGGTACATCCGGTCGTCATCCACGATGTATGCCGTATCGCCCTGTTTGTAGATTTTCATGCCGGTAATTTATGGAATAAATCCCGGCACAAAGAGTCTGTTGCGGGATTTATCCCAATCCGGCCCGCATGGGCAAAAAAAAACCGAAAGATGCGGTCCAGAGCATCCTTCGGCTTTTGATTTTATGTCGGTTCCCTGTTCACAGTGGGCATGAACTGTATCTTTCTCCAGATCTCTGCGTGCGTCGAATGCTTCAGATGAAGGATCCTTTTCATCCGGAAGTCTCGATGCTGTAGTGCCCTGATCAGCGGACCTACAACCTCACGCAGTACCGGTAATTGAAGAAAAGATGCCGAACATTCCCTGGACTGTCCGAAACCCATCCCCTTTCATCGCATCGGGTCATCACCGTTTGATGATCGCAATGAAATGTTTGAGGAGCAGGTGTTCTTCAGAAGCCTGGCTACTGCCGGCGGGGCGTCTACCGTTTGACGAACCCCGAACCGACCGTGCCCGGAACCTGAAGCCCGGAAACATGCCCGTAAAAACAAAACTGTCGTCTTTTCCCGTCAAAGGTTTACCGGTGTAATCCCTGACGGCAACAGGCCACATCGGGGATGACCACCGGAAGGTGGTGTCATCGGGTATAAAACGACATGTTATGTAAAAGAACAGATACTGACAAGCTTGGAAAAAGGGAAGAAATCCTCCCGGAACGGTCAGGGCCTACGGTCCGAAACTAAAGGGACCTGCGTGCAATGACCTGGTCTGCGACGATTCAATCAGGAGGCCCGGTATCCAAAGCAAAGGAACCAAGACCAGCCCCCGGTGTAACATCGAAAGGCAGATTGCGTGGAATGGGGCAGTAGACGTAGTTCGGAAGATGCATCCGAACGATTCTTCTGAAGCCTGATATCAGCAAAACCGGAGTCCATACTACTGCTGTCAGCAGGTGGATCAAAGATGCAAGGATGTAAATGAATAATGCTTCCATACCTGTACGAATTTTAATTCAGGATTCCCCGGGGGGCGAGACGTGCGCGAGGCACTAAGGGTACAAATGTGTGTGGGGAGGAAGCAGGAAGCTCTGTTGAGCGTATCGCAAATATACGATGTCGGATACATCGGAAGTAAAGAACATTTATTAACAAGAAATCCACGGCCGGGCAAATAAAATACAAACGACTTGAGATAATCTATACAATTGATTGTTATTCAATTAATTAAAAAACTACCTCAAGTCGTTTAAAGCGGGGCTAGTGAAATGATCAGCTTGCCTTGGCGGTCGTTTCCTGTTCCTGCAGGTTTCTGAAGTCCACTGCCACCAGTTTGCTGACGCCGGCCTCCTGCATGGTAACGCCATAGATGATATCCACGGTGGACATGGTTGTCTTGTTATGGGTGACAATGATGAACTGCGACTCTTTGCTGAACTGCCGGATCATCTTGGTGAATTTTCCGACATTGGCATCATCGAGCGGAGCGTCTACTTCATCGAGGATACAGAAGGGTGCGGGTTTGATCAGATAGATGGCGAAGAGCAGGGCGGTGGCGGTGAGCGTTTTCTCTCCCCCGCTCAGCTGGGTAATGGAGGTCGGACGCTTGCCCTTAGGTTTGGCCACGATGTCGATGCCGGTCTCTGCCAGGTTCTCGGGGTTTTCGAGGATCATATCTGCCGTATCCTCCTCGGTGAACAGCGCCTTGAATACTTTCTGGAAGTTCTCGCGCACCTTATTGAAGGTATCCAGGAATTTCTGATTGGCGGTAGCCTCCACTTCCTGGATGGTCTGCATGAGGGTATCCTTGGCCGAAATGAGGTCGTTCTTCTGTTCGACGATGAAGTCGTACCGTTTTTTCATCTCGGTGAAGGCTTCAATGGCTGTTGGGTTGACTTCACCCATATTTTCCAGGCGCTTCTTCATCCGTTCGCAGGCGGCTTGCAGGTCTTCGAGGGAATCCTGGGTCGTCCTGGGTTCATCCATGATCTGCTCCAGCTGCACTTTGAATTCGACACTGAGGCGCTCCTTGATGCCCGCCAATTGGAGTCGCAGTTCGTTGACGCGGTCCTTGATGAGGTTCAGTACCTCATCGACCTGTTCCTTCTCCCGTATCTTGGTCCGAAGTTCGCTTTCCTTGGTAGATAGTGCATTTCGAAGGTTATAATAGGCCTGGTCGACGTCGTTCAGTTGTCGCTCCTCCTCCTCTTTGAGGGTGAACAATTCCAGGAGGGTGGCTTCGAGTTCACGCAGGGTTACCGCGGTGGTTTCCATCTGTCCGGCGGCCTCCTCGAGCTGACGGTTACTGTTGTCCATCTGCGTACGAAGGTCTGTCACCTGCTTCATCTTGAACTCCAGTTCCTGACGGAGGGCATTGAGGCGCGCCTGCTGCCTGGTGAACTGCAAATTGAGTTCATTATACGAGGCATTGGCGAAATTGTACTCCTGTTCGGCGTTGGCGTACTCCTCTTCCACGGTATGTAACCGATCCTGCAGAATGTCGAGTTGCTCATTGTAGGATTCCAGGGATGCACGGGCACCGGAGATACTGTCCTGGCTGTCGGCCAGTTGATTTTCGAGATCCGAGATTCGTTGTTGGGACATGGAGGTCGACTGCTGAAGGGTCTCGATCTTGTTTTGCAAGGCAAAAACCTTATTGGTGCAGTCGCTGATCTGATCCTGGGTCTGACGTATCTCCCGATCCCTGAGTTGCTGATTGAATCCGATCACTTCATCATGACGTTGCTGGATCTCCTGCTTTAGGTTGCTTACGATGCGTTCCTGCGCCTCGATCTGCTCGACCAATTTCTCGAGATTTTTCGCCCTGCCGATCTTTTTCCCTTCGAAGAGTCCGACACTGCCGCCGGACAGTGCGTAGCGCCCTTTCACAAACCTGCCTGTTTTTTCCAGGACCACCCAGTCAGCGATCTTGCCCTCCAGGGCCGCTTCCGTTTCAGCGATGACCACACCACCCAGGAGATGATTGACGAGATGATTGTACACCGGATCAAATTCTACGACATCGAGTGCCGGGATACAACCTGCGGGCATGTCACCCTTTATCCCTGTAGTATTTAAACCGGAAAGCTGATCCAACAGGAAAAAGTTCGCCTTCCCTTTTTTGTTGGCGTCCAGCAAGTGTACCGCCTGCATTCCTTCGGCCAGGTTGTTGACCACAT
>CAJBZC010000575.1 GCA_903959965.1 uncultured bacterium | reverse complement strand
TGGCGCCGGCCTTTGCGGCCAGGATGGCCTGTCCGGCGGAGAAAATAAGCGTACAGTTGGTGCGGATGCCGTTGGATGAAAACCACTTGATCGCCTTGATGCCGTCCTTGATCATCGGCACTTTCACCACGATGTTCGAATGCAGGGAGGCCAGGCGCTTACCTTCTGCGACCATGCCTTCGAAATCGGTGGATAGCACTTCTGCGCTTACATCACCATCGACCAATTCGCAGATGGTCTTGTAATGATGCTCGATCGCTTCGGTACCACGGATACCTTCCTTGGCCATGAGCGAAGGGTTGGTGGTCACCCCATCGAGGATCCCCAGGGCATTGGCTTCCCGGATCTGGTCGAGGTTGGCCGTGTCGATGAAGAATTTCATGATCGTATGTTTTAATGTGCGTTTTGACGAATAGGCAAAAAAATGGCAGGTGATTTACATCGCACCGCTCAACCGTCTACCCTTGCTGCCTTCCGGCCCTGGGGGAGTTCAACAGGAGCTGGTCGTGTAAGACCTGCCACTGCAAAGATAATCATTTCCCGAAACCCGCCCAAATACCTGCTGAGAGAATTCCGGCAGAACACCTACCCTTCAGCCCAGCTCATCGCGTAGCCGGGGTTTTCGATGGCCAGGGCCTGTCGGGTCACCATGAGCGGATGAAAGGTATCCACCATAACGGCAAGTTCCCGGGTTTCCTTCTGCCCGATGCTTTTTTCCACCGTTCCGGGGTGCGGTCCGTGTGGAATGCCCGAGGGATGCAAGGTGATCATCCCGCGGGTGACATGCTTGCGGCTCATGAAATCTCCGTCTACATAATACAGCAACTCATCGCTGTCGATGTTGCTGTGATTATAAGGCGCCGGAATGCCCTGCGGATGATAGTCGTACATCCGGGGGACAAAGGAACAGATCACAAAATTGTGCGCTTCAAAGGTCTGATGAACGGGTGGCGGCTGGTGTACCCGGCCCGTGATGGGTTCGAAGTCATGAATGCTGAAGGCGAAGGGATAGCAGCATCCGTCCCATCCAACCACATCAAAAGGATGATGGGCATAATGCAATCCATAAAGCATCCCTTTTTTCTTCGTTTTCACGAGGAAATCACCCGTTTCATCGATCGTGCTCAGGTGATGCGGTGGTCGGATGTCTCGCTCACAATAGGGCGCGTGCTCCAACAACTGACCGTATTTGCTGTGGTAGCGTTTGGGATAGCGGACCGGGCTGAAGGACTCAACGATGAACAGCCGGTTGTCGGGGCCGGCGAACTCGATCCGGTAGATGGTCCCCCGTGGAACGACCAGATAATCACCATAGCCAAAGGGCAGTTCGCCGTACATCGTGTGCAGGACGCCGGATCCCTCATGTACGAAGATGACCTCGTCGGCGTCGGCATTTTTGAAGAAATAACCCTGCATGCTTTCCTGGGGGGCGGCGAGTACGATGTGGCAGTCGTTGTTCACCAGCACGGGGATGCGTGAGGCGAGATAATCCGAAGCCGGGGGAATATGAAATCCCTCGAAGCAGCGGTGTTTGAGCATGCGTTCTTCGGCGATATCGGGCGCCACGCTGACCGGCTCGTCGGTAGCGATGATGCGTGTAGGCGGATGGCAGTGATAAAGCAAAGAATAGTCGTTGGAGAAGCCTTCGGTACTGAAGAGTTGCTCGGAATACAGGCTTCCATCCGGCTTCCGGAACTGGGTATGACGCTTATGCGGGATCTCTCCCAGGCGATGATAATGGGGCATGGTGCTGTGTTTAGGAGTGCAGGAAATAAAACGGCCGGAGCATCCGGCTTGTTCAGGCGGAATGAGGAAGTGCCTGAAGGCAGCATGCAAGCGCGGTGAGCAGGAAGACATATTTCCAGCGCCGCTTATCTATCCACCAGGTGAAGTTGCGGAAGAATGGCATACCTTACAATCGTCCTGCAAAGATAAACGCAATCGCTTTGAAACGCATAGGCCTGATATCAGATACCCATGGATTCCTGGATGATGCGGTATTCCGACACTTCGAAAAGTGCGACGAGATCTGGCATGCCGGAGATTTCGGCGACGGGTTGTTGTCAGACCGATTGTCCTCGTTCAAGCCACTGATCGGTGTGTATGGCAACATCGACGGTTACGATATCCGGTCGATCCACCCGGAGTTTCGTTGCTGGTCATGCGAAGACCTGAAGGTACTGATGATCCATATCGGCGGATATCCCGGGAGATATGCGCCGAAGGCCCGGATGCTGTTGCAGGAACATCGGCCGGGACTTTTCATTTCCGGGCACTCGCATATCCTGAAGGTGATGCACGACGCCAAGATGGATTGTCTGCACATGAACCCGGGTGCTGCCGGCAAGCAGGGCTGGCACAAAGTGCGCACGCTGTTGCGCTTCACGGTGGATGGCACGGATATCCGGGACTGTGAGGTGGTGGAGATGGCGAGATGAACAGGTCACAGATCCGGAGCAGGGTGTATCGAAATACCCTTCATGGACATGACATCGATACCCGGGATCAATATCGAGGATGCGTCCGCTTCATCATCGACCAGCCAGCGAACCAGAGCTTCCGCATATTTCACCCCGGCAAGTCGGCCGAAAGGATATCCACCGCCAATGCGAGGATTCATATCCAGCACAAACGGCTGTTCATCATGCATAATGAGATCCACATCCAGCAGAAACGGATGTTGAAGCGAAGCTGAGAGGCGATGACCAAGTTCCTCCAGTTCCGGAAGAGACCTGGTCACGGCGATGTCTGTTTCCCCGGATCTCATGGAGATCTTCTCCTTGATGATCGTACACTGATACCTTCCTTTCAGATCATTCACGACATCCAGATTGTACTCCGTTCCGTGAATGAAAGGTTGTATGATCAATATTTCTTCGGATCCATTGCCCAGTGCCTTTTGAGGGGAGGAATCTTCCTGTTCCCGGATGGCCCTTCTTGCCATGACGGCCAGTTCTTCTTCGTCATGTACTTTGTAGGTTGCGAAGGAGCCGGTTCCAAAGCGGGGTTTGATGATGAGCGGGAATGAGAGGATCCCGGCATCCAGCGCCACCAGCGCATCGCCCACACACGAGAAGGCTTTCAGGACTGGCAGGTCCTGGGCTTCAAGCCAACGGCACATCAACATCTTATCTCTGCAGATATGGAGCCCGTTTCCATCCGGCAGGATCAGCCGGGTACCCAGTAATGCCAACTCATGACGCAGGCCGGACAATACCGGCATATCGGTATCGATGAGGGTACATAGAGCGTTCACTTTATATTTACTACAGACATCCAGCAGATATTCCGGAAATTGCGGATCTGAGGCCAGTGGCGAAACGAATGATTGATCCGCTTCGGCCAGCGATGGGGATCCCGCATGTGAGTTCATGGCAATTACGCTGCCACCCAAAGGATGTACGGCATCCTTGAAGTCTTCTATGACATAATTACGTCTGCCGGCTCCTGTGAAAAGGATGTTCATGGGATCAAGGCCGGTGATGAAAAAGAAGAACTCCGGAACCTGGGAAATGTGCTGATAACTAACTTGGGAAGCCCGGAGTACTCTACACCGTTTTCTTAAATGTAGGAATCGAACATAGAATACTCAAGGAGCGAAGAGCCCACATCAAAACACAAATGCAGAAGAATTGTAATAACTAATTGAAAATGTGATAATTGCCCTGTCATTACAAAATCCTACACATTAAAAATTTGATAATAACTGAGGGCGTCAATCTATGTCCCTGACGACCCTGCACGGGTTTCCATAGGCCACCACACCGGCGGGAAGGTCTTTGGTGACGACAGAACCTGCACCGACGATGGTTCCGTCTCCCACGAAGATGTCGTTCAGTATGCGGGCGCCCAAACCGATGGTAACGCCCGATCCCACATGTACACCACTTGCAAGGGATGCTGAAGGGTTGATGGTTGTGAAGGATCCGATGTGTGAGTGATGACCGATGTATGCCTGATCCTTGACATGGACGAAATCTCCCACTGAAACAGCGGGACCTATCGACGAGCAGGCATCGATACGCAAGCCGTTTCCAAGGTGGGCGTATCCGGATATATACGCCTTCCTATGGATCAGATTGATGAACCGGTCAGGAGTCAACCCAAATGTGTCCACCATGGATCGCTTGCCGGAAGGTCTGCTGAGCGCGAAAACACAGTCGTGGCATCCTTCCAGCGAATCGATGAATTCGAAGGGATGTAACATCGAAGTTCCCGGGCTATTGAACCTTTGCTGATTATCGAAGATGCGTAAGTATGGATACTGCGATCGGCTCT
>CAJBZC010000574.1 GCA_903959965.1 uncultured bacterium | reverse complement strand
ATCATTCCCGGAGCCAATAACCTGAACAACAATCAGGTTCCTGTCCGTTTCATCTATCCGGTGATCGAACAGTCGCTGAATGGCTACAACAGAAAGGAAGCAGTGACCCGTCAGGGTGGTACCGATGATCTCAACACCAAAATGTGGTTGATCAAATGATTTGGCGTTTGCATTGATATTTCACAGAAAGCCCCTCATTAAAGGGGCTTTCTGCTTATTTTCATCCCATAACTGTAAGCCATGCGCTCTTTTCTGCTTTTTTTCGGATTGATTTCGATCTTCTCCATCGGAACTGCACAGGATATCTCCATCCTTGAAGTGCCGGGACGTGATTCGTTTGCAGCCGTTCGTCCTGGCGGTGTATCAGTATTGCCCAGCGGTCGTTTCGTCACACCTGCGGGAAAGGTCAGGCGGATCACCCACGATCCCTTTGGCATGGCCGTTTCCCCGGATGGCCGTACAGCGGTTACCCTGCATAATGGCGTATTCACGATCCTGCCCCTGGACAGCGATACTTCCATCCGTGTGCCCGATTATGCGGGTCGAATCCCCTCCCCGTTCAAGAAGGGATCGCTGATCGGTGCGGCCTTCGGTGCGGACGGTCGGACGGTTTACCTGAGTGGGGGCGATGCAGGTGTTGTGATCGCTTACGACATCAAGTCACTCAAAATTTTACGTACGTATGATCTGAACGGGCGGAGCGGCGACAGCACCTACGCCGAAAGTTTTGCATCCGATCTGGTGTTCCATGTCGTCAATGATGAGTTGCTCGTGCTGGACCAGGCCAACTACCGGATGGTTCGTTTCGATGTAAAGAGCGGGGCACGTAAAACATCCATTCGCACCGGAAGGCTTCCCTTCGGGATATCCCTATCTCCCGATGGCCGGCGTGCGATCGTGGCGAATGTCGGTATGTATGCATATCCGATCGTGTCGGGCATGACGCCCGATAATGCCGACAGCCTGATGATCAACCGCCATCCGTATGGTCACAATACGCCTGAGTCGATCAATGGGACCGTCATCGACGGAAGGGTCATCCCCGGCGTTGGAGATCCGAATGCGCCGGAGTCGATGAGTGTCTTCATCCTTGATCTGGTCGGAGATTCTGTACAGTCGATCATCCGGACGGGTCTGCCGGTCGGCCAAATGATCGAGGATGCGGAAGTGATCGGAGGGGCAAGTCCAAACAGCATTGCGATCTATCCGCCTTTTGCGTATGTGACAAATGCAACGAATGATAATATTGCCGTGATCGATTACACGACCGGCAAGCTTTTGCGGCATATCCCGATCCGGGCCGATGCCCGGCTGGATAAGTATCGCGGGTATCTGCCTTTCGGCATCACGATCGATCGAAAAGGGGAGCGCCTGTATGTTGCCCTGCTGGGTTTCAACGCCGTGGCCGTGATCGATACACGCACTGATCAAACACTTGGTCTCATTCCAGCCGGTTGGGGACCCACGCGTGTGTTGCTGACGCCCGATGGTTCGGAGCTGTTGGTGGCCAGCTGCCGAGGGCTTGGTGCAGGTCCCAATGGTGGCAGGGAATTCGTGGCTCCGCCGCAGGGAACCTATGTGGGAGACATACAGCTGGCGACCTTTCAGCAAGTACGTGTGCCTGATGCTGCTGAACTTGCACGGCATACGGGT
>CAJBZC010000573.1 GCA_903959965.1 uncultured bacterium | reverse complement strand
TTTTTCGTTGTTGATCACGGGCGAGCGCAGTACGGCTGCATAAAGATGCTTGCCGCGGATCACGGGTCGGCAGACACAGGCGCCGGGTACCGGGATCACTCCCTGCAATTCCCCGGAGAAACTGAAACGCTTGAAGCAATTGCGTGTGCGGTCGGTCACCAGCAGGGTGGGCGAACCGTCGCGTCGATCTATGCAGATGCCGTGGGCATTGTCCAGGTGCTTGTCGCCTGTACCGCGGCCTCCGAAATATCCTTTCAGCTTGCCCTTTGCGTCATAATGCAGTACATACTGTGCACCATAGCCATCAGCGATGAAGATGTCGCCTGTTTGTGAATCCACCGTCGTTTCAGTGGGTACAAACTGCTTGGACTCTTTATAGATCCCCGCGTCCATCGGCGCATCGATCGTCAGCAAGATGCGGCCGTCGAGCGTTGCCTTATACACCTGATGCTTGGATGTATCTGTAATGAACAGGAATTGCTCTCCATTTTCATCTGCCAGGGTGAGGCCGTGACCGCCGGGAAAATCATGTCCCCAGCTGTCGAGCAACTTGCCTGATTTGTTGAAAATCAGGACGTTGTTTTTGGTCTCGTTGGTGAGCAGGAAGATGCGCCCTTTGGCGTCCTGCACCATTTCATGGCAGTCGTTCACGGGCGTCTTCAGCGGATCGGCCTTGCTCCACTTGGTGTCCATCGTGTATAGCATACCGTTATGACCGTAGACCGGTCCCTTGTTCCGACCCATGATGTCGCTGGCAATATGGAACGCCGCAGTAGTGGCGGCGAGGCTGCGGATAAATGTCCTTCTTTTCATGTTGGATTTAGATATGCTGTCAAGATATGCATATTTCAAATGCATACCATCGCCGTTCAAATAACTTCAGAGAGATGCTGATCATTTTACAAACCGGATCTCCGTTTCGCCGGATAGTACTTGCTCAAAACGTTCGTCCTTCGGCAGTTTCAGACCCTTCCCATTCACCAGTATCTTTTTTGTGCCGGACGGAAGCTTGATCCTGAACAGGCCATCCGTCCTCTGTGGCAATCCCATCTTATAAACGGTTTCCTGTTCAGTATCCCGGTAAGTGAAGCTGCAGATGCCAGAGATGAAAGGCACGTTCCCTTCTATGGATTTGAGTCCGCCGGGTTGCGGGGATACGATGAAGCGTTTGGCTCCAGGTTCGGCAGGCATTACACCCATGATCCGTCGAGTAATCATATTCAACGGCGCCGCACCCCACGCATGGTTCCAGTCGAGGTTGGGCTTGAAGATGGGATCCCAGGCCTCCAGCGTCATCGTTGATCCAAGTTTCAGCATATTGTACCAACTTCGTGTACCCTTGTCCGTTATGAGCGACATTGCAAGATTTCCCTCACCTGCTTCATACAAGGCATCGAGCAGGAACTGTGAGCCGTAGACACTACAGGCCATGCCCTTTGCGCGCAGAAATTCGATGGCTGCGGCCGTTTCCGAAGGATCGATCAATCCAAATGCCAGGGCGAAGAAATTTGCATGAGCCGATACATGTTTGGTTGTATCACCATCGCGCACCAGGTGAGTTACCGGGTCGATGAACACACTGCGAAAGGCACTGCGCACCCGGGCCGCCTGCGAGCCATATCCTCTGGCATCTTCGTTTCTGCCCAGGGCTTTTGCGAAGGCTTCCATTAAAACCAGCGATCGGTAGTGATAGGCGTTCACCACACTGTTGTAATCACAAAAGACAAAACCATCGGCTTCGCCGATGTAGGACGGTCCCGCCACCTTATTTCCATTTTGTGGCCAGTCGGTGATATCCCGCAATACCTCCTTGTTGTCGAATGTCGTGTAATGGATCGCATTCAGGAGCGTCTTGGTCTGCCGTCCGCCCGTCGTGCTGATCAGTCCGTCGCCCCTGGCCAGTTCGCGCAGCGTTTTCCAGTCAAGCAATTCGTAATGCTTGCGGATTAGCGACAGATCACCTGTATACAGCCAGTCGTAGTACAACACCTGATGCATCTGCAATTGCCATTCGGTCGGCCAGGCAGGGCTCATCATCAGATAATCTGCGGTATTCCGCGCGATGTCATAGACCGTGTCCACTGCATAATGCGATAGCTGATTGATCAGCGCATCCGCTTCATAAGGGATCCGCTCCCGGTCACCATCCACATACAAACCCGCAAAGGTCGTCGACTGGATCGAATGACGGCAGAGTTCCCAGAGCGTATTCAGTAACGTATCGGAGGATCTGAAAGTGGCAAGTCCTTCGTTGTATTTATAATGCTGATATCGGCGTATGACTGCATTTTCGGTTATGCGTGACCGTGAGATGATCTCTGCTGCTCTGAACGGCAGGATGAGACCAACATGCTTTGGCATGAGGATGGCACGACCGGTCGTGTTCTTGACGCTGCCCTTGCGGGGAAACCACAGCGTATCGGGTGTCGTGGCGTTCACTACCAGCGTATCGCAGATATACCGGACATTACCGCCCGGAGCCTGGTCGATCCGGCCCTCTTTCATACGTTCTCCGAGCCTTACGATCAGCGTATCGCCCACTTTTACAGCCTTGCGAAGCACCCCCAGTTTTCCGAAGAAAGCTTTGTCGAAATCAAGTAGCAACACCCCCATAGCAGGCTCACTCACTCGTTGGGCACGGTCCTCCCGCTCCACCAGTCGTTGCTGGTACACAGGAGTTTGCGCCCACAACTCCGAAGTGATCAGGGATATAATTACCGCCATCAACCATCTGCTCATCTGTAAACTTTTAAACTAAGCTAAGCAATGCGTTTGGGATTTCCCATCCTGGTTTGCCCTGCCCATGACCGAAAATGAGTAACTTTCGGCCCGCCGAAGAAATCCCGGCGACATCCCATGCCCAGATCATTTATTGTAGCCTTGCCCGAAGAAGTGGATTATCAGACCGAATTGCAGGGCATTCCCATTCATATCACTGGTGTCGGCAAGGTTAACGCGGCGCTGGGCGTGCAAAAACTCATCCATCAGGGTTTCGATGATATCATCAACATTGGTTCCTGCGGATCGCTCAGACATCCTGTCGGCTCGATCCTGTCTATAGGTAAGGTGTTCCAGGACATCGACTGCCGCCCGCTATGTGATTATGGTTTGACGCCTGATGAACATGACTCCCTGGTCGTGGAGATCGATCCCGC
>CAJBZC010000572.1 GCA_903959965.1 uncultured bacterium | reverse complement strand
TAAAGAAGGTGTTTGGGATGGTGGAAAGATCTACGACCCTAAAAAAGGCAGTCAATACGACTGAACCATCAAAATGAAAAACGACAATACCCTCGATGTGCGGGGCTACATTGGCATATCTCTAATCGGCAGGACGGACACCTGGACCCGCCAGGCAGAGCGTTAAGTTTTTTTTGTTATCATGGAATGATCGGGGTGGCTCTTCTGGCCGCCCCTCTTTTTTTTCATGAACTAAAGTCAATGCATAACCCAAAAACAGATCATTGAAACATGACCGCAGCGACGGTCGAATGGCCCGTCTCATCGACCAGGATGGCATGACCCGTTGCCCGAAGATCTTCGTAGGCATCAAAGGCCAGTGGTGCCGCCATCTTCAGTCGGGCCTGAACCACCTCGTTGAGTCTGACGGCCCCTTCCACCGGTTGATGTTCCAGCGTATTTACATCGATGCGGTGAGATATTTCACGCACGACCACACGAACAAGCCTGCTGTTATGCTGCAGCATATATTTATTACCAACGGATAGTGGTCGTTCGTCAAGCCAGCAGAGCAATACATCGGTCTCCTGCGAAACAAAAGGAAGATCATCCGGATGGACGATCAAATCCCCCCGGGAGATATCCAGATCATCTGTCAGCAACATCACCACGCTTTGAGAGGCAAAGGCTTCTTCCACTTCTACACCAGCGATCTCGATACGTTCGATCCGGCTTTCACGGCCGGAGGGTAACACCCGGACTTGATCACCCCTGCGATAGACACCGCTGGCAATACGACCTGCATATCCGCGATAATCATGCAGTTCGGCGGTTTGCGGACGAATGACATACTGTACCTGAAACCTGGGATGCTCCAGATTCGTATCCCCGCTGAGTTCCAGCTTTTCAAGCATATTGAGTAAAGTGCCTCCCACATACCAGGGCATGCGCTCAGAAGGGTCGACGATATTATCCCCCGCCAGGGCGCAGATCGGGATGAAACGGATGTCCTTCATACCCAGGCTGGATGCGACTCCGAGGTATTCCTGCTGGATTTCGTTGAACCGTGCTTCCGAAAAATCCACCAGGTCCATCTTGTTGATGGCTACGATGACATGACCGATCCGCAGCATGGAGGCGATGATCGAATGACGGCGGGTTTGTTCGAGTACTCCTTGTCGGGCATCGATCAGGATGATGATCGCATCGGCATGAGACGCCCCGGTGATCATGTTCCTCGTATATTGGATATGACCGGGCGCATCAGAGATGATAAACTTCCGAACCGGCGTGGAGAAGTACCGATAAGCCACATCGATGGTGATGCCCTGTTCGCGTTCCGCCCGTAGCCCGTCGGTCAGCAGCGCCAGATCGATCTCGCCGTCCATTCTCCCTTTGGAACTGCGCTCCACAGCTTCCAGCTGGTCTGCCAGAATACTTTTACTATCGTACAGCAGCCTGCCAATGAGTGTACTCTTCCCATCATCCACACTGCCGGCCGTAATAAATCTTAATATATCCATGTTGATCGATCAGGCTTGAAAATATAAATATAAATCTGTCAAAGTCGGGAAACCGATTAAAAATAACCGCCCTTCTTACGGTCTTCCATCGCAGCCTCCGTCACCCGATCGTCGATCCGGGTTTCTCCGCGTTCACTAATGCGCGTGGCCATGATTTCCGCCACCACTTCATCGAGCGTGGATGCTGTACTTTCCACAGCGGCCGTGCATGTCATATCGCCTACTGTCCGGTAGCGGACACTGCGAGTTACTACCGTATCGTCGGGTTCAATTTCAATGAAAGGGGAAATCGCAATGAGCTGTCCCTCATGAACAAGAACCTCACGCTCATGGGCAAAATAAATCGAAGGCAGCGGGATTTGTTCAGCCCTGATATAGCTCCACACATCCAGCTCTGTCCAGTTGCTGATCGGAAATACCCGTACATTCTCCCCTTTGTGAATGCGTCCGTTATATACATCCCACAATTCCGGACGTTGCAGTTTGGGATCCCACTCCCCGAAATCGTTGCGGACAGAAAAGATACGTTCCTTGGCCCGGGCCTTTTCCTCATCCCGACGTGCCCCCCCGATGCAGGCGTCAAATCCGAACTCCGAGATGGTATCCAGTAATGTGTGGGTCTGCAGCCAGTTGCGACTGGCGAACTTCCCACGCGGTTCGGTGAGGCCACGCTGACGGATGGTATCCTCCACTTTTCGCACGATCAACTCGGCACCAACCTCGCGTGCCAATGCATCCCGGTAGTCAAGGGCTTCCTGGAAATTATGACCGGTATCTATGTGCACCAGCGGAAAAGGGAAACGCCCGGGGGCAAAGGCTTTTTGAGCGAGCCGAACCAGCGTAATAGAATCCTTTCCACCACTGAACAGCAAGGCAGGTCGCTCAAACTGGGCGGCCACTTCCCGCATGATATAGATGCTTTCTGACTCCAGTTGACGGAGATGATCCATCCGTCGGTTTTCGATACTCATCATGTCAATTTCAATCGTAGTCTTATATACTGATTGGAGCAACTGTCTATAACAGATCACTGATTATTGACCGGGCGATCCGTGTTGATGTAATCCACATTCCTTTTGATCATTCGACTCCCACCACCACCTGCCGGCACGAGGATCCTCTCCCGGCCTCACAGCCCTTGTGCACGGCGCACATCCGATGCTGGGGAATCCTCTTTCGTGCAGCACATTGCATGGCACTTCATGGAGACGAACATACTCATCCAGCTGTTCATCCGTCCAATCCAGCAATGGATGATACTTGTAAATGTCATTCACCTCATCCCACTCCCAGCGCTGCATCGACTGCCGGTTTGGACTTTGTGCCGACCGGATGCCTGTGACCCAAATTTGGGCCCCTTCCAACGCCCTTTTCAGCGGTTCCACCTTTCGGATCCTGCAGCATTCCCTGCGCAATGCAGGTGAGCTATAAAAGGCATTGGGGCCATTCAGGGAGATAAATGGCTCGAGTGCCTCCTGATCCGGAACCTGAACAGAGATGGGTATCCCATAACGCTCCATGGTCGCTGTCCAGACAGAATAGGTCTCCGCAAACAATCGGCCGGTATCCAGTGTGAAGATACGGATACCTCCTTCCATGCGATAAATCATGTCTGTGATCACCTGATCCTCCTTCCCGAAACTGGTGGAAAAAACAATCGAATTCCCACAAAGAGACGTCAGATGTCTCAGGGATACTAGGGCATCCAGACGGGATACATCCTCCAGGGAGGCAGCGATGAAATTGGTGGCTGGTGTCATGAATGCAGGTCGAAAAAGGGTCTTTTATGTCTTGCGAAAGTAAGTCTGCCCCCTGAATGCTCCATCAAACAAATCATGAAGATCGGAAACAGATGTGCATGATCCGGTAAAGATACATATTCCCTACCATTTTAGTAGGGAATATGTTTTATAGATAGTTAATTTCACTTTCGTATCGTAAACGTGAGCAAATCAGTAACTTTATTTGTCATGTCCGAGACCTACACCTTGAAAGACCTCGCCAGGATGCTCAGAATGTCGCCATCGACCGTTTCGAAGGCGATGAACGATTATCCGACCATCAGCGAGATGACGCGAAATCGTGTAAAGGAGCTGGCTCAGCGATTGAATTACAGTCCGGATCCGGCCGCTGTTTCCTTCAAGACGAAGAAGAGTTTTTCATTAGGGGTTATCATACCGAATTTAACGGATCATTTCTATTCAATCGCCGTAGGCGGCATTGAGGAATTTGCCATGCGCCAGGGATACAAATGCATGGTATGCCAGCATTTTGAGGATCTGGAAAGGGAGAAGGATTTCTGCCGCATGCTGGAGCGCAACAAGGTGGATGGAATCATTGTATCCATTTCACGCAACACGACAGACATCACACATTTCAAGTATCTGGAGGAACGGGGAATTCCGGTGGTATATTTTGTCCGCAGGCCCGGAGCAGAAGATACTTTCCATGTCACCAGCAATGTGTACCAGGGCACGATCGATGCGGTGAACTACCTTGCGGCAAAAGGGCATCGGCGGATCGGTCATATCCTCGGCC
>CAJBZC010000571.1 GCA_903959965.1 uncultured bacterium | reverse complement strand
GGTTCTCCCTGCCTCCGAGCATGCTACGGGCACCATGTCCGATGGCAATATTTAGCCAATTGGGCACAGGCGCGGAAGGAAGGAAAGATCTGATATTTCCGCTCAGCCAGATCGTCTGACCGTTGTAATCCTTCAGAAAACGTTCAGACGGAGAAGTTCCGAACAGGGCGTCCACCCTTTGATGGAGGGATGATTCATAGGACACCGGCCGATATCCCAGTTTCATCTTGACACGTTGTTCTCCCCAGGCGAGTTCCTGTGAAAGAAATAGACCGGCGCCTGCCGCATTGAAGATCATATCGCCCGGACTGAACCCCCATTTCTCTGAGAATCCGTCCAGTATTTCGACCATCGTCAGATAGCCCATACTGCTCAAACTCGCTGTCCATGCGGCTTTTCGTCGATCCATACCCGCCCAGCGCCAGCAGTCTGCAGCCACCCGGCTTCCTGCATAGGTACTCAAAGCATGCCCGGCCTTGTCCATCTGCATCCACTCACCCCAGTCGTCGAACAGGTGAAAGCCCACGCGCTGATACTGGCTATACCATGCCTGATTCAGAAACAGGAAACTGCCTGCGGTAAAGCCACCTTCCAATGCCCATATCGCCGTTCGCCGCTGTTTGATTATCCGAACCGAATCCTTCTCTGGCTGGCCATATGCATTCCAGGTGATCGACGTCAGACAGATCAAGATGGGTAGGAACTGCGTACCGAAAATCCGTGATTTCATGCGAAAACAAAAGTAGCAAATCACGAAACCTCCTCATGATAAGTTTTGATGAATAAAGGTCTGGCGTGTCCGTCTTGCGGAGTCGCGGCACATTGATTAATTTTATGTGCCCCGGACCAACCGGACCATCAATCAATCTAAACCACACATCATGGATGCAGCGATCCGACAGAAGGTAGACCTATGGCTCAACGGCAATTATGATCAAGACACCAAATCCGAGATCCTGCGTATGGTCGATCAGGATCCTGCAGGCCTGGCGGATGCCTTCTATCGAAATCTTGAGTTCGGAACCGGCGGATTGCGCGGTGTCATGGGTGTCGGCACCAATCGGATCAACAGATACACGATTGGCATGGCTACCCAGGGGTATGCCAATTACCTGCGTAAATGCTTCCCCGATCGTGAAGTAAGTGTGGCCGTCGGGCACGACTCCCGCAATAACTCCCGGACCTTCGCCGAGATCACCGCTTCCGTAATGGCTGCCAATGGCATCCGGGTCTTTCTGTTTAAAAAACTCCGGCCCACACCGGAGCTTTCATTTGCCATCCGTCACCTGGGTTGCCAGGGCGGAGTCGTATGCACTGCATCTCACAACCCGCGAGAATACAATGGATACAAGGCCTACTGGACAGATGGAGGTCAGCTTGTTCCTCCTCATGATAAGAATGTGATCACAGAGGTCGAAGCCATAGCTTCCGTAGATGATGTGAAATGGGGCGGGAATGAACACCTCATCACCCTGATCGAAGAAGACATTGATGAGGCGTACATGCAGATGGTGAAAAATCTGAGCGTTTATCCCGAGGTGATAGAACGCCAAAAGGATCTGTCCATCGTCTACACGCCCATTCATGGAACCGGCATCGAACTCGTGCCAAAGGTTCTGGAGAGATTCGGGTTCAGGAATGTGCATCTCGTCGAGGAGCAGATCGAACCCAATGGAAACTTCCCCACGGTCGTCTATCCCAACCCTGAGGAAAGTGAGGCCATGAGCCTTGGGCTCTCCAAGGCCACCCGGCTGGATGCAGATATCCTGCTGGGCACCGATCCTGATGCCGACCGAGTAGGCATTGGCGTGAAGAATGATAGGGGAGAATGGGTGTTGCTGAATGGCAATCAGACCGCAGTACTGGCGTTCAATTATATGATCGAAGCCCGCAAGGCCAAAGGCATTGCGCGGCCCAATGATATGGTGGTCAAGACGATTGTGACCACAGATCTCATCGACGCCATTGCCGCAGCCAACAGTGTCAACTGCTATAACGTACTCACAGGCTTTAAATGGATTGCCGAACTGATCCGTGAAAAAGAAGCCCATGAGCATTACATCATCGGCGGGGAGGAGTCTTACGGATTGATGATCGGAGATCAGCTGCGCGATAAGGATGCCGTCAGTGCAGTGGCCCTGCTCTGTGAAATGGCCGCTTATGAAAAAGACAAGGGACGTAGCCTCTACGATAAGCTGATCGACATCTATCTGACCTATGGGCATTACAAGGAACACCTTGTTTCCATCACTAAAAAAGGCATGGATGGCCAGCAGCAGATCGCAGATATGATGGAGCGTTTCAGAGAGCAACCACCCCGGGAACTGAACGGCATCGCCGTGGTCAGACTCCTGGATTATGAACGACGCGAAGCGAAGGATTTGCTCTCCGGTTCCGTGGAGCCTATCACCCTGCCCAAGAGCAATGTCCTGCAATTTATTCTGGAGGATGGAAGCAAGGTGAGCGCCCGGCCCTCCGGGACAGAACCTAAGATCAAATTCTACTTCAGCGTTAAAGGTACACTGACCTCCCGCGATCAATTCCATCAGGCGGAAGAGGTACTGACATCCCGAATCCAAAAAATCATACATGACCTGGGATGCTGATCAACTGACTGATATGTACGCCGCGCTCCCTCTGGAGCGCGGCTTTTTTATTTGGATCAGCTCCAATCTATCATGAAAATCACCCTCAAGGTGGAGCCGATGTGTTAATTTGCGCCACACATCAACCTGGTTTGCATAAACGATCGTTCATGCGCATCAATGTTTAGATCGCTGATCTTGTACCATGAGACCCACAGAAGATTCATACAGACACAAAGGATTGCGCAAGGCGCTGGTTGAGCAGATACGTTCAAAGGGCATCACCGATGAGTCCGTATTGCAGGCCATGATGGCGGTGCCCAGACATTTCTTCCTGGATTCGGCGTTCGACAATGTAGCGTATGAAGACAGGGCATTCCCCATTGCCGAAGGGCAGACCATCTCGCATCCATACACTGTTGCATATCAATCGCAGCTATTGCAGGTAAAACCGTTCATGCGCGTGCTCGAAATAGGCACGGGTAGCGCCTTCCAGGCCTGTGTGCTGGCGGAAATGAAAGCCATGGTATTCTCCATCGAAAGGCAGAAACAACTTTTTGATGACAACCGCAACTTTCCTTTCCTGAGGAATTATCCATCAATGCGCCTCTTCTTCGGAGATGGATTTCAAGGACTTCCCACATACGGCCCATTCGATCGTGTCCTGGTAACTGCGGGTGCACCAGGCATTCCCGAAAAACTCGTTGAACAATTGAAACCCGGAGGTATCATGGTCATCCCAGTGAACGACGGCGACGCTCAGCGGATGATGAGGCTCACCAGACGTCAGGATGGAGGTATCGAGGAAGAGAGATTCGATACATTCAATTTTGTACCCATGCTGGAAGGGAAGCGTTGAAGAATCCATGGTCACACGTTCGATCAAATCGCTATAATAATAAGGCCCCGATGTCACAAAATCATCGGGGCCTCATATTTATATTCACGTTTGGCCAGATCACTGCTGCATGCTCATTCCTTCCTGCATGCCATCCATACCGCTGCCATTGTTCTTACGCTTGAAAAGAGATACATCGAATTTACCGAAACGGTAGCTGAAATTCAGGCGGAGTACCTGCCAGTCGCGGCGGCGGCTGAATTCCTGTACGAAATAAGTGGACTCTGAATACGTGCTATAAACCCTCGTCCGGAAGACATCATTCATGCTTAGCGTAAATGAGCCGCGCTTCTCCTTTAGGAAATCTTTTCTGATGGCGATATCGACGCCGTAGTTAGCGTTTACATATCCCTGAGCCGTTGTTTGCACGAAACCACCCCAGCTACCGCCGCCTCCGCCGCTGCGTCCGCCGCTGCGTCCGCTACCGCCGCTCCAACTGGAGCCACCGCTGTTGCCCTGCGGCAGGATCGAACGACTGCGATAGTCTCCACTCAGCTGAATACTGAAATTTTTCGGCAGCTTAATGGCCGCATTCAATTTTCCAAAGAAGCTGTTCATATCACTGCTGAAATTCTGTGCCAGATTTCCACCGTTGATGGAGGAATTGTAGAAGTTCAGATTGGTGGTCAATTCAAGCCAGGATGTGACCGGATTCTTCGAAGTCAGTTCTACACCGTAGGCCTGGCTGCTGTTGGCATTGACATATGTGTTGATGATGACATCACGTCCGGATACCGGATTAGCCTCCTTCAACTGATAACGCGTGATTAGATTGTTACTCGTTTTCAGATAAACGGATGCCAACAGACTGTGTCCTTTACGGAAACTCTTCTGGTAGCCCATCTCCAGGGAGTTGGTGAATTCAGGAATAAGATCCGGATTACCCCGGCTGATGTTCAACGAGTCTGTGTAGTCCACAAAGGGTAGGAGCTGGAAGAAATTCGGACGATTTACCCTGCGAGAATAGCTGAACTGAAGGTCCTGCGTTTCACTGATCCTGTAAGTAAAGAAGGTACTGGGAAACATGCTGAAGGGGAACGAATTCTCAAAACTGGAATTGTTCGTCAGCAGCGTGCCTTTATACCTGGAGCTTTCGACCCGCATACCCAACTGATAAGAGAACTTCTTTCCGATAATGTTCGAGTAAGTTCCATATGCCGCCAGTACCCTGTCGTTGTATTTATAATTTGCGTTGATGGCGACGATCGGGATGAAATCATTCAGGGCAAAGCTGTAGATGTAGTTCAGATTCTCACTCTGCACATCACGGATGGCTGCCCGGACGCCCAGTTCCATTTTCGACTTTTCTCCCAGGGGATTGGTGAAATCTACCTGCATGGTATAAAACTGATTGTCTCCCTTTCCGTTCTGCTTCTGCGATATGGCGCGGCCCTTTGGACTGTTGGTCAGGTTTTCGTAGTACTGGGTATTGAAGGAACCGTCACTTCCGTTGCTACTGTAGTTTACGTTCAGGTCGGCTGTTAATTCCATACCTGATTTCTTGAACAACTTCTTGTAACCGATTGCAGGTCCGAAATTTTGAAAACTGGAACTGAAACCGGTGGTCCGCTGAGAAAGTGTGGAGACCTTTCCTCCGGTACGTAGGGTGTCAGTAAGAATATCCAAAATGTCTTCGTTGTCGAAGGTGCCCTTGACGAAATTGCCGGAAATGGTAAGCGTGTTTCGGTTATTGATGAAATAATCAAAGCCTGCCCTGCCGAAGGCAAAGTATCCCAGGTTCTGAGAACGACTGTCCTGATTGTATTGGATGTATGGGATAGAATAGGTCTCCAATCGATCAGATTGTCCTTCGCTGATGGATTTGCGCTGATTGAACATCCCGCTTACGAACATATTCACCTTGTCCTGCTTGGCATTCAGATCTCCTCCCAGGTTGATCATCGCCCGGGAATCAATGCCAGTTCTCAGGTTCCCATTATAGCCGGTACGGCGGTTCTTTTTCAGTACAATGTTCACGATGCCTGCCATCCCTCCGGAAGCGTCATACTTGGCTGAAGGATTGGTGATAAGTTCTACACTCGCAATGGCATCCGATGGAATCTGGTCCAGGGTTAGTGTTGTCGGACGACCATCCACGAAGATGGTAGGAGATGCGTTGCGGAGACTTACGTTCCCATCAATATCTACATCTATTCCGGGAATGTTGCGCATCAGTTCCGTGGCAGTCTGACCCGTTGATATGAGGCTTTTCTCCACGTTGAAAATGCGTCTGTCAACCCCCATCTGCATGAAGGGTTTCGTGCCTACCACCTTAACTTCCTCCAATTGCTTGGTGTCTACCGCCAATTTGATATCACCCAGGTCCTTATCGACCTTGTTCATCATCTGGCTCATGTCGCCCCCGGGTGTCAGATCGAATTTCACCGGTTGCTCCAGCGTGACATAGCCAATGGCCGTGATTCTCAGTTTGAACTGTCCCATGATCGGAAGACCCTCCAGGCTGAAATCACCATTCGACTTGGTCAACTGACCTGAAATGACCACATCTTTTCTTTTCTTGGTAGCCGTATCTAAACGGTTCTGAACCAGTTGGACGGAGGCGGCGTCCACTCCTTTTTTGGTATTGTTGTCAATAATGCGACCGTAAAACCGGCCCATATTCATATTTTGCATACCTCCTCCACGGTTTCCTACCCCTGGAGGGATCTGAGCGATGGTGTAAAAACATAGGAATTGAAACGCGAGCAATAATCCTTTCTTCATCAAACTTGTTTTGATTTTAGATGCTATACAAACCCCGGAACTTGTGATAAGTTCGAATAACGGGCCAAATGGTTGAAATTAACGATGGACGGGATCTAACCTATCCAAACTGTAAGGGCAACCTGCAGCAAACCGATGATAAAACCCAATACGCCCCCCAGGATTTCCACGAAACGGAATTCCTTGGACATGATCGACATCAAAATATCCTCCAGCTTATCGCTGGAAAAGCCGGCAACCCTTTCCGTCACGATCTTCTCTAGATCAAGTTCCGACTGCAAGTGTCCCATGTACCTTTTCATGAGTATGGGGAAAAGAGTCTCAAGCTCGTTGAGAAAGTGACCCTTCAGCTGAGTTATGGTTTTTTCACCAATGAACATCGAGATCACCGGGAATACATCAGCCAACTTTTTGCGCAGGAAATCATCCACATGCGTTTCGACCACCGGCATTAACTTCTGCAGATTTTCAGGAGATACAATTTTCTGCTCGATATCCTTGAAGGAAAGCAGTTGTTCACTGACCAACTTTCCGAGTTTTATCGCAAATTGCTCCTGCCGTTTTGGAAAGATGCCCTGGATGGTCATCCCCAAAAAACGCACGGGATTTCGGGGATGAAAAAGCATCTTGATCGCCACCCAGTTGGTGACCCATCCAATGAAGCCGGAAATGACCGGAATCAATATCAACCATGGACTCATCGGTTATCAGCGTTTTTATGATGCAAAGAAACGACAAGCGCCATGCTTCATAAAATCTCATTTTGAGATTTCGTTTCGATTTTCGTACATTTGCACTCCCGCAAGGGAAAATGGAGGGTGTAGCTCAGTAGGTTAGAGCATCAGATTGTGGTTCTGAGGGTCG
>CAJBZC010000570.1 GCA_903959965.1 uncultured bacterium | reverse complement strand
TGGGTTGTCAGCGCCACCGAGCTTGGTCACACCGGATGTGACACCTTTGGGGTTTGTCGCGATCTCGCCGGATGTGTAGGGGGTACGGCGGATGACTGCGTTACCAGGTACCAACGGCTCATCTGAGTTCAACCTCGGATAAAGTTTGGGGAACCCGGTACGGCGGTACTCAGCCCATGCTTCGTGACCATTCGGCCAGTTGGCGATCCATTTCTGGGTGAGGATCTGCTCGCGTTGTTTTGCGGGTGTAGCTTCCCATTTCACGGTAATGTCGGAAAGGGCCGGTGTCTGTACGCCGTCAGTCAGGGCGACGGGTTTAGCCGCGCTGGCGATGTAGGCGTCAACAGCTGCTCCGGTGAATCCCCAAGATGCCATGGATGTACGAATCCCAGACTCATAGAAACTTTGAGCGGTTCCCGTTCCCATGTTCCATCCGTTGAGGGCGCCTTCGGCGCGCAGGAACCAGGATTCTGCTGCGTACATGATCAGGAATGGCGTAGAGAACTGGTTGTCAGGCAGGAAACGGGTAGCCACGTTCGAGTTGGCATTTGGGCCGTTCTCTGCAAGACCCAGCTGAACCTGTGAGTAACCGTTGCGCAGGCCCTTGTACTGGCCACTGGAGGCAGCGGGGGCAAACATTTGGGTCATACGGGGGTCACTATAACCCTTCAGCACGCTTTCCATGGCAGCACTCATCCGGAATTCGTTCCAGGCAGTAGCCTGGCACATCGGATTGAGGGAGTTGGTGGTCACCTTCAACAAGGCATCGTCAGCATTGGAAGTGAGCACACCCGCAGTAACGGCAGCCTCAGCTTCTGACTTGGCAAGGGCGGGGTCTACAGCCGACACACGGAGGGCGAGACGCAGCCTCATGGAGTTGGCGAAACGGATCCACTTGTCGACATTTCCACCGTACACCTGGTCGTTGGCACCCAGCGCGAGGGTCGTGCCGCGCAGCGGCTGAAGATCAGCAACAGCCTGCTTCAGGATGGCAAAGAAGTCCTTGTAGATGGCCTCCTGAGAGTCATACTCTACTGACTTTTCACCACTACCTACCTTGGAGTAGGGGATCGGTCCCCAGTAGTCGGTGCGGGGCAGGTATGCCTGTACCTTCCAGATCTGGGCTACGGCGTAGATGCCGGGGTTAGCGGCAGGTCCACCGGGCTTGGTGTTATCAAGTACACCGAGCAGTGGCGGAATGGCCGAGCTGTAGAAACCGTTGAAGGCGCCGTTCAGCCAGGAACCCACCATCACGTTACGATCTGAAGGGAAGTTGATGGCCACGTTGGCGAAGTACTGTGATTGAAGATCCGAAAAAAGGCTCTGGAAGGTCTGCCAGGAAGCCTGGATCGCGCGATACTGTGCTGCGGCGAAGGCGTTGTTCACACCAACAGCGTCCAACTCAGTGAGCTTGGTCTTGTCCGTATTCAGTTCGTCGAAGTCCTTCGTGCAGGAGAACAGGGTCGTCACCAGCAGCAGGAGCATCGGCAGATGAAAAAACTTATTCTTTTTCATATTTCGTCTGTTGTTCGATGATTAGAAGCTGAGGTTGAGGTTGATACCGAGGGAACGAGTCGTCGGCAGAGAGAAAGACTCCATACCAACAGATGTGTTCTGGGCACCAGCCGTCAGTTCGGGGTCAAATCCTTCCGCACGATTCATCAGGAAGAAGAGGTTACGACCCACCACAGAGAGGGAACCTGTCTGGAAGGGAAGTCCCTTGATCAGGTTCTTGGGGAGGTTGTAGCTGAATACCAGTTCACGCAGGCGGATGTTGGAGGCATCATAAGTGAATACCTCACCGGCAGGCGTGTTACGTCCACCCAATCTTACCCAATATTTCTCGGCGTTGGTAGCGGTGGTGTTCTTGGAACCGTCGTCACGTACACCGTCAACCACCCAGGAGTCACGTCCTTTCAGCGTAGCTTCCGTTACACCGTCGGCATAGATGACCGCGTTGGTGAAGGAGGAAACCACACCACCCATGCGGGCGCTGATCAGGAAGGTCAGGGTGAAGTCGCCGTAGCTCAGGCGATTGTTGATACCACCCGTCCAATCGGGGCGGGAGTTGCCCATGAAGACCGTTTTACCAGCGGTAACGCGGGGCAGACCAGTGGCATCGATGAGGATCTGACCATTGGCGTTGCGCTCATAACCGCGGCTGTAGAGCTGACCGAGCGGCTTTCCTTCTTCAACAAGCACGTCGTTGATGAAGTCACCTGCCAGTACCAGACGCTTCAGGTCCGGAGTCAGTTCTACCAGGAGGTTCTTGTTGCGGGCATAGTTCAGGTCAACATCCCAGCGCAGTTTGCCGCTGCGGATGATACCGGCGTTCATCGTCAGTTCCACACCGCTGTTGCGGACCAGACCTGCGTTGATGAACTGAGAAGACCAGCCGGAGGCGGGCGGGATGGCCACAGAGAAGAGCTGGTTCTTGGAGTCACTGGTGTACCAGCCGAGATCGAGGCCGATCCGGTTGTTCAGCAGGCGAACTTCAGCACCCAGTTCGAGGGAGGTGGTCAACTCGGGCTTCAGGTCCGGGAAGGGCTTAACACCATCGCGGGATATGAAACCGCTGGGACCGCCAGCAGCGAAGGTATAGGTCTGCGTGAGCAGGTAAGGACGTGCGTCGTTTCCTGTCTGGGCATAGGAACCACGGAACTTGGCAAAGTTCACGACTTCGGGCAGGTCCACCATATTGGAGATGATGGCGGAGAAACCGACGGAGGGGAAGAAATAAGAACGGCTTTCCTTGGGGAGCGTCGAAGACCAGTCATTCCGGGCGGAAGCAGACACGGTCAGGAGGTCCTTGTAGGAGATGTCAGCCGTTGCGAAGGCACCCTGCTTCTCCGTTTCTGCCAGTGAGCGTCCGATCTGCGGGCTACGGGCATTAGACGGGATGAAGAGGTTGTCGCGGTTCAGACCACCGGTGGAGGTAGACTGGCCCAGCGTGCTGAACTGCTGACGGCTGGCACCCAACGTTGCATCAATATTGAAGTCTCCAAGGCTTTTCTTCAGGAATGCGAAGAAATCAAGGTTGGTCTCCTGCACCTTACGGAAGAGTGTCTGATAGTCACCGTTGTCCGCAATAGTGTAGGTATTATTATACCACTTGCCTTCGAACTCGTCGTTGTACTGGTCGATACCGCTCCGACCCATGAAGCTCAGCCATTCGGTGGGCTTGTAGGTGAAAGAAGTGAAGGCCGTCACACGGGCACGCTTGTCGAGTGCCGATACACGGTTCTTGATCCAGTAAGGGTTCTGACCGCCGTTGGAGCCCGGGTTCCAGAAGTTCTGGCGGAGCTGGCCGGTGGCAGGGTTGATGAAATCGAACTGCTGTGCGTCCGCCAGTGAGATGTTGCGGGGCATGCGCAGGATGTGACGCTGCAGGTTGGCGAAGGCCTCACCCGTCTGCTGACGGTTCTTGATGACTTCGTCGAGGTAGGTGACCTTGGCGTCGTAGCTCAGCTTGGGGCTGAGATCGCCACTGATGCGCAGGTTGAGGGTGTTACGCCTCATCGTGTTGTTATCCACGATGCCTTTTGCATTCACATTGGTGTAAGAGAAGTACGTCTGGGTGCGATCGCCACCGCCGGACATGGCCACGGAGTTGGAGATCTGGTTGCCGGTAGTGTAGAAATCCTCATAAGAGCCGGGCTGAGGGCTAAATGAGTATGTCTTGGTGGCGTTGGCCGGGTTAGGACCCCACATGGCTACCTGAGAACCAGACATCTTCGGTCCCCAGCTGAACTCCGAAGCGCGGTTGTAGACACCGTTGCTACCCTGACCGTACTCATCCTGGAACTTCTGAAGCACGATGGCTTGATCAGCGATGTAGGAACTGTTCACGGAAACACCGAAGCCCTTCTTCGCACCCTTCTTGGTGGTGATGATCAAGGCGCCGTTTGCTGCGCGGGAACCATAAAGGGCCGTTGCAGATGCACCACGGAGTACGTTGATCGACTCGATGTCATCGGGGTTGATGCTGGAGATACCATCACCACCGTCGCGGCCGCCGTTGGCGTTGCCCGGGGAGAAGTTGGAGTTATCCATCGGCACACCGTCGACAACTACCAGTGCCTGGTTGTTGCCGGTGATGGAGCGGTCACCGCGGAGTACTACGCGAGAAGAACCACCTACACCCGAAGATGAGCGGGCAACATCCAAACCTGCCACACGGCCGATCAGGGAGTTGGCCACGTTCAGTTCGCGAGCCTTGGAGAAGTTGCCGGTGTTGACTTGCTGGGTGGCATAGCTCAGGGTCCGTTTATTCTTGGAAAGACCCATGGCCGTTACCACGACCTCGTTCAACTGGCGGTTGTCCTGATTCAACGTGATGTTCACGCTGCTCTGGCCTGCAGCCACCTTAATTTCCCCGGACAGGTAGCCCGTGGAGCTGACAGTAAGCACAACATCTCCCGCGGGGATGCTGATGGAAAATGCGCCGTCATTTCCTGTGACGGCTGTCTGGCTGCCACCTTTCACTTGAACTGTGGCGGATGCCACCGGCTGATTGTCGCTGCCGGTGACCTTACCGGAAACCTGACGTGTCTGGGCCATGGAAGTGCCCAACGTCAGCAATCCGATCAATAATGGTAAGAATCGTTTCATAAGCAAATTGTTTTGGAATGAACCTAAAACTATTAAATGTTGGTTAAAAATATGTTTAAATAGCTTAATTTATTGCTTCAACAGCCAAAAACTTTATTCATAATTTTAATAACTCATGCTACAACGTTTTTGCCGTAAGGAATGGACCATTGTCGCCCTAATTTTTACGGCCACCTGTATAAATTATATGGACCGGCAATTGATCGGCCTGATGAAACCGACGCTGGAGAAAACCTTCGGTTGGAATGAAGTTGATTTTTCCCGGATCGTCATGGCTTTCACGGCCTCTTATGCGCTGGGATTGCTGATCTCCGGCCGTTTTCTTGACCGCACGGGCGCCCGGATCGGATATCTGGCGGCCGTGTTGTTGTGGAGCCTGGCGTCCGCCGCCCATGCCCTCGCACGGAGCGTGGGTGGATTCATGGCGGCCCGGATCCTGCTGGGTATCGGTGAAGCCGGAAACTTCCCGGCCGGTATGAAAGTGATTGCGGAAAGATTCAAGGTGCGGGAGCGTGGGCTGGTCACCGGCATTTTCAATGCCGGGACCAGTGTGGGGGTCGTAATGGCATTGCTTGTCACACCATGGATCATGCTTAGCTTCGGTTGGGAGACTGTGTTTTGGGTAACGGGACTGCTGGGGATCATCTGGTCCATCGCCTGGCTGAAGTTATATCCGAAGGAGCAGTTGTCCGGGGGCACAGGGTCTGACACCGGCCCTGCAGCCTCAAAATCCCAGAGGATGAGCTGGAAATCGCTGCTCACACAACGGTCTACCTGGGCCTACGTGACAGGGAAACTCTTCATCGATCCGATCTTCTGGTTCTTTCTCTTCTGGCTGCCCTCCTATTTTTCATCAACCTTCAAGATCGACCTAAGCCGTCCGAGTCCGGAGCTGATGATTATCTATGCTTCCACCACCCTCGGAAGCGTTTTCGGAGGCTATCTTTCCTCCCGGCTGATCGCCCGGGGAATGCCCGCACTCAGGGCCCGGAAGACGGTACTACTCGTTTTTGCGTTTCTGGAACTGAGCATCCTGGCAGCGCGGCATGTGACCGACGTTTGGTGGGCCGTGGCGCTGATCAGCCTGGCGGTGGCAGTGCATCAGGCCTGGGCGACCAATATCTTCACGATGGCGACCGATCTTTTTCCAAAAAGTTCCGTGAGCTCGGTGGTAGGCATCGGCGGAACGGCCGGCGCCCTGGGGGGCATCGCATTCCCTGCCTTCGTCGGTTATGTGCTGGAGGCCTGGCGACGCAGCGGGGATGTCACCGCCGGATACCACCTGATCTTCACGGTTTGCGGCTGCACTTACCTGTTCGCCTGGTGCATTATCCATCTGCTAACCCGGAACGTTCGACCACCGGAATCAGCGTAATCACGATCTTCCGTGTCCGCCGTTTGGAGGATCACTTCATGCCCCGAACCGCACTCACATCTTTCGGGGTGATCGGCGCGGCCTCGTTGCCAAAGGAACTCCTGATATGATTGACAACTTCAGTGATGTCTTCATCCCTCAGGAATCCGAAGGGAGGCATGATGTTGTTGTACGACTTCCCGGCGACCTGCATGGGCCCCTGCGCACCGTTGATAATGATACGGACAAGCCTGGCAGGCTCTCCGTTGACCCATTCAGAACCTGCCAACGGCGGAAAACGCAACTCATCACCCTTTCCATCCCGCTGATGACAGGAGGCGCAGTAGGTATTATAGAGTTTTGCCCCCGGAACGGGTTTCTCGCGAAACAGGTTATCGGCCATGGGGTCCGGGGTCTTCAGATGCGGGAGGTTCTTCCGGGCTTCCATCCCTTTCAGCCGAGAAGGATCGAAATCTTTCTGGCCACGGTAAATGATGCGCCAAACCTTGCCCTTTCTGGAATCCGAGACATAAAGTGATCCGTCGGGGCCCTCGGCGAGCCCCATCGGCCGATGTTTTGCATCGCTGGTGTTCACGATCGTATCCACCCCTGCAAAGCCGTCTGCAAATACCTCCCATGCGCCTGTTGGCCGACCGTTGCTGAACGGTACAAAACAGACAAAATACCCCGCCTGTGGATAGGGTGAACGATTTGTAGACCCGTGAAAGGCCACGAAGGCGCCCTCTTTGTATCGCGCCGGAAACTGGCTGCCCTGATAGAATATGATGTCGTTCGGGGCCCAATGGCCCGGAAAGGCCTGAGCTGGCAGGTCAAGGGTGGTATCTCCCGAGGGGGTGTGCCCGTCGCCCCCATATTCAGGGGCCAGCATGTTGGCCTTTTTGTCCTGGTCGAAATAAGCGTAGGGCCAGCCATAATCATCCCCTTCTTTGACCTCAAGCATCTCTTCTGCCGGGAGGATGGCGTTCTGCCAGGGGGAATATCGCTCCGGCCAGAGCATGTGCAGGTTGTCGCGACCATGCTGCATGGCGAACAGTCGGCCATGACGTGGTTCCCAGGCGATGCCCACCACGCTTCTGATCCCGGTCGAGTACCTGACACCATCCTTTTGGGTCATGCCCGTCTTCCCGGCCGGAAACTTCCAAATCCCTCCGTGCAGTTCGCGCTCGGGACAGGGCCTGAGTCCGGGCGAACGGGGCGTACCACCGGGCGTCACGGAAATATCGGAACAGGCATTTGAGGGCGCTCCAAAAGGCACATACATATTTCCCCGGTCATCGAATGCGACGGGCTTGGTGATATGCCAGTGAGAGCCATGTGGATGATCATCTGTCAGCACGGTTTCAACGGGACTGGTCGGGATGAGTTCTCCGGGATTGAGCCGCTGCCGGTAGAGAACTTTTTCCGTACTATAATAAAGATATCCATCGTGGATCCTCATCTCCGTGGCGAGGCTTCCGTCATTGGGATAGTCCCCAAACCGAACGATGCTGTCGGCCCGGCCATCGCCATCGAGGTCGCGCATGGCCACATTACCGGAATCCCCCTTATTGATGCGCAGTTTGACATATACATCACCGTTGGCGTTGACCGCCAGGTGTCGGGCCGGACCAGAACTGTCGGCTACGACCAGTGCCTCAAAACCATCCGGGAGGAAGAGGCCGCCGTTGTCGGCATCCCCCCGGGGCGTCTTGTTGTTGCAGGCTGATGCCAGGAACAGGGCAGACAGCAGACCGATCGATAGGTGATTCATCCGAGTTGGTGTTGATGTTGGTGAGTGATACTTTATTTCTTCCAGTCCTCCGCCATTCTACCCTGAAGGTCCCAAATGACGCGACCATCCCGGATCGTAAGCTCCACCATCAGGCGGGTACGTCCCTGAATCCGCTGTCCGCCGGCATCCGGAAATCCGAATCGACACCGTTGAGCAGACAGCACCGTAATATCAGCGAGGCCTCCCTCTGAAATATGTCCGAGTTCCGTCCTTCCGATGGCTTGCGCCGGCCCCCAGGTGGCCCGTTCGACCGTTTCCATCATCGTCATCCCCATGGCCAGGCACTTTGACATGACAGCGGGCAAACTTTTCATGCTCCCCAGTAAGCTCGATCGGTGCAGGTCAGTACCCAGGGTGCTGGGCAGAAACCCCGACCGGATCGCCGGGATGGCCTGGTCGTACCAGAATCCCGCACCGCCATGCCCCAGATCGAAGAGGATGCCCCGTTCACGGGCAGCCATGACTTCAGCCCGCAGGTTGCCGGTCGGCTCCAGGATGGTTTCACGCTCACGGACCTGTTCAAAGCTGTGGGTGATGATGTCGCCGGGCCGCATGCCTGAGAGTTGCTCCGACAGCGGGATATCGGGCAGATGGCATTCCACGAACATCGGCTTTCCGGCGGAATCAGCCAGTTGTCGCGCCATTTGCCAGATATATCTCCCCTTCCCTTCGAAGTGCCCGACCTTGACCCCGACGATGCGATCGGGGTGACGCCGCATCATGTCCAGGGCCGGAGCCGGGGTCATACCCGATGTGTCTTCTTCCGCCGGCTTGCCGACCATCCCACTTCCGGCGATGTTCAGGAAAGCGAGCACCCGGGTTCTGGATGTCTCCATGATCTGCCGGCGAAACTGTTCAAAGTTTCGCCAGCCGGAAGTACCTGCATCCACCACGGTGGTGATACCGTTCATCGGACAATACTGATCGGGGTTGACGGAACTGAGCCCGTCGGCAAAGCGGTTGGGTGTGGATCCTGCAAATACATGAGTATGAATGTCGATCAGTCCGGGTACGATGATGCAGTCGTTCAGGTTGAGGGCCCGTTCGGCACTGTCTGAGGAGATCCTGCGGGCGATTCTGGCGACCTTTCCCTGTTGTATCGCAACATCGAACCTCCCGTCCATGCCGGAGCGAGGATCCATGAGCCGGGCCCCGCGTAGCAATAGTTCATAAGGTTTCCCCTCAGTTTTCGGTTGTGCTTGACCATGAGCCATCCACAGGAGACCGATCCACAGGATGAAACGGAGCCTGTTCATATTCTTTATTTTATCTCACTGTTCCAGTCCGCCGCAGCGAGTCCTTCCAGATCCCAAACGACCTTTCCGGCCCTGACGGTCAGCAGGTGACGGATGCGCTGCTTGCCGTCCATCCTCATGCCCCTGACATCCAGGTAGCCGAACCGACCTTCCTCCACCTCGAAGACCGCGATGTCGGCAACTGCCCCGACACCCAAGTGGCCGAGTGCTGGACGGCGTATGACGGCGGCGGGCTTAGACGTAACGCGGGCGATGACATCTTTCAGAGGCATGCCCATGCTCAGGAACTTGGACATGACGTTGGTGAGATCCTTCATGCCGGCGTTCATGCTTTCGGTATGCAGGTCGGTGCTGATGAAATCAGGCCAGAAACCCTGGCGGGCGGCGGGTACGGCCTGTCTGAAGGAGAAGGCACCGCCTCCATGTCCTACATCGAACAGGATCCCCCGCTGCTGAGCGCGCAGCACAAAGGGTTTGAGTTTCTGATTTTCATCGACGATCGTCTCCCGGTTATTCGGACCATAAGAAAAGGTGTGGGTGAAAATATCTCCCGGGCGCAGATGATCGAAGAAAAGCGACTCTATGGAATTGGGCGGCTGATGTTCTCCGAAGTCGACCATCACCGGAACGTTGGCCAGGCGGCCGGCGGCCACGGCCCGGTCAACCTGCTCGAATCCGCCCCAATAGTGGGCAGACTTGATCCCGACAATGATATCGGGGTATAGCCGGGTGATCATGTGCGCCGCCTGCTGGGCGTTCATATCATCCGTATTCTGTTCGTCGAAACGGCTGGTCATTCCGTAGCCTACGATGTTTAAGAGCGCCAGGACCCGGGTCTTGGAGCGATCGATCGTCTGTTTCTTGAATTGCGGGAAATTGCGCCAGCCGGAGGATCCGGCATCGACCACCGTGGTGACACCGTTGCGGAAGGTGAACCCGTCGGGGGGGACGCTGGTGTATCCATCGGCGATGTATGCATCGGGCTGATTGCCGTGAAACACATGTACGTGCATGTCGATCAGTCCGGGCGCGATATACTTGCCCTTCAGATCGATGGTCTTTTTAGCCTCTGAAGCAGGGATCTGTGCTGCCACCCGAACAACGCTGTCCTTTACGACGGCGATGTCCATCACCCGGTCGATGCCATGGGCGGGGTCGATCAGATGACCGCCTTTCAGGAGCAGATCATAAGGTTGGGCTGCTGCCCGGGAGAGGATCAGCAAAAGGCCCAATATTATATACAGACGAGATTTCATATCAATGGGTTGTATAGATCAGGTAGCGAGTGGCGGTCCTCCGGGTACGACGAAACGGCGCTTAAGGGAAGGTTTGGCTGACCGGGTGGCGGTAAAGCGGGCGGTTCGATATTCGCCGAGGTGCACATCTCCTTCAATGCGACCGTCCTGGCAGCGGCCAACGAAGATGTACACCAGCTGGTTACCGGGCTTTCTATAACTGCATTTCAGTCTGAAGACTTCGCCGTCTGCATAGCCTTCGGCCTCCATGACGGCATAGGTTCCGTGATAGTTGCCTTGCAGCCAGTTGCCGTCCTGTGTGAGCTGGAAGCGATGTTTTCCGCTTCCGCTCAGGAACTGCATGGCGACATCCCATTGGCCTTGCAGGGGCATGACAGGCGCAGCGAGTGCGGGTGCAGGCGTGCGTTTTTTGGAGAGTGCGGTACGAAGCCGGTCTCCGACGATCTCTGCGTTTCCGGGCTGCATCTGACCCGTGGTGATCTGTACGCCGGTCATTCCGTCGCGCTGCATGCTGCCGATGGCTATGCGTGGGGCGGATCTACCCACTTCCTCTGCCAGCTCCTCCCCTGTCAGATTCAACTTGCCGGGATCCCAGGACACACTCAGGACGGGCGATTTATTGGAGAGCTGGGTCGGTTCAAACACGTTCATGGTAAGTCCATCCACACCGTTGAGCCGTTGGCGGATAATATCGAGCCAACCCAGCCAGCGTTTCCATTCGGCAGGATGATCTCGGGTCGTCCAGGCTTCGACGGCTGCCAGCATACCCATCATCTCTTCGCGTCCGACCTTATTATCCCGACCGGGGCCGTGATGCGGGGAGGATGCTTGCCAGGCAGAAGCGAGGATGGCCTTGTCGCCCAGGATCAGGCCGGCGCACTGGGGGCCGCATATCGCCTTGCCGCCGCTGTAGGTGACGATCGTTGCACCGCGCTGCAGATGTACATTCGGGATGGTCAACACTTCCGCGGCCGCATCGACCACCACCGGAATTCCCCGGGGTTTTGTCAGGGACACGATGGTCTCCAGGGAAAGGGGGTTGTCAGGCTGGCCCGGAGCATCGGCGAGCATATAGATCATGGCCGTCCGTGAGCTGAGGGCAGCCTCCAGTTCTTCGCGGGTCGACACATCAATGATGCTTACACCAATATTTCGGATGGCGTGGTCATAGTTATTGCGGGATCGGATGGGTATCACCACCTCTGTTTTTTCAAAACCGGTGAGGTCGGGAATGCGGATGAGTTTCTCAGGATCCCCGCCGGTGACACAGGCGGCGGTCAAATGCTTGAGTGCGGCA
>CAJBZC010000569.1 GCA_903959965.1 uncultured bacterium | reverse complement strand
CCGCTGTCGGAGGTCGTGGCGGAGCTGGTCAACACCACCCCATTTTTCAGCCACTTGTAGGACACTTTGTTACCGCCGACGACAATGACCGTCAGGGCCACCGATGATCCGCGCGCAAAACTCCCGCCAACCGGGTCGCCGGTAATCCCGAGATCCGCTGCGGCCGTGCTGAAAGGATCGAACCGCACAATTTCAACGAACGAGTACGACTTGGAGTTCAGTGCTTTATCGCCCAGATTGATCGAAGCTAGGCCCCAGGTTCCGGGCACGGAACCTACCGGAAGCAGCACCGTGGCCGTGTACTGTTGCCATGCAGTCGGATCTCCATTGAAGAACGTTCCGTAGAAGTTCGCATGGTAATGATAATGAAAATGTTCAATACCCTGCGGATCGCGCAATCTAAACCACACAGGTCCCATGCCAGATTTGTTGTCCCGCGCCAGATATTTGATGGTAACCTGAGTCTCACCATTTGGCGCCTCGGGCACCGTGGGAGTCGCAACCACACTGATACGGTTTAAGTCCAGTTCGGGCGGATCATAGTCCGGGTTTGGAGTTGTGATGGCGATGCTGGGCGGCGGTTCATCAATTCTCACTGCTATTCCGTCGCCGCCGCCTCCGCCGTCCGTGAAATATGCATACACAAAGTTCAGCCCGTAATCCTTCATGACCACCTGGGAAGTGCGATAGATTCCCGATGGATAGAACTCGGTGATGACATACTCGACATGCGCGGTACCATTTCCGAGAAATGGCTGTCCCCACGTATTAATACTGTACTGATTCGCTCCGGGGGGGCGCAAAGAACTTGTGTAGGCTATAAGCCCACGATCATCGACCACATCCCAATCCACCGATAAGATCTGCACCGGACGTCCGTCCAGCACCGCCGGTTTCACATTCATTCGGGCACTATTGGCCACATATTGCGGTGGCGAAAGATCCTGCAGCGGGTTATCGACATAACAACGCCACCCATAGAGGACCGCCCGCTCGTAACGCTGGTTCCCCATCACATCGGTTACAGTGATCTGATCCGGAGCCCAGTAGCCACTACGCGAATACTTCGACATCGTGTAGGAGCCACGGAGGACGCTGGAACCTGGCGCGATCGGACTCAAATACCAATCGACGTACGGCGCGACCGGCAATTCTTTCGTCTTGGGTCCGAACACACGCATGTAAAGACCGCTCACCGCATGGTCCGAAGGCCCCACCGGTTGAATCTCCATCTCAAGGGTGACAACCTTATCTTCCTCAGGCGCCCCACTCACCGAAACCTGCACGCGCTTTATCTTGCCGGGATAATTATAGTTGGGGAATAAATTCAACACCTGAAACGTCAGGTCCTGACGAATCTGCGAAACATAGCTGTTGCCGAACATCACAGCGTCACGGAAGAATTCATACTTCGCCTTCGATCTGGACTTGAGGATGTCCGGATTAGTCACAAACGCAGCGACCGTCTCCGCAAAATCCTCATTCGGGTTCTTGCCGTGCGCATATGCGCTGACGAACTCCGTGGTCTTTTCGGTAGTCCAATCACCATTGGCATCCGCATACCAGCCTCCGAGCTTGTGCCAGGCCTCGCGTATCGCCGGTGAAATCACCGACCAATAAATGAAATGCCCCTTCTCATGCAGGATCAGGCGCTGGACGCTGATCTCGCTGTTTCTAGCGAACGCCTTTTCCATGAACTCAATGTACGCTCCCGTCGCAAGCGCGAGCGCCTCGGGGTATTGGCTATTAATCGTACCGTCCAAACGGCGAATCAGGTACTTGAGCGCAGGAATGACATGAAACCCCTCAGGCAACTCCTCGAATGAATTAATAATCTGTAGCAATTCTCCGGGCCTGAACGGCTGGAAGCGACCGGCCAGTTCCCCTGTGAGTGCCAGATAGTCCGAGATTCGCGTGCTGACACCGAATCGCTGCTGCAGGATACCCTCAATCAGCCCCGTGTCCTCGCCGTTGTTGGAAACGAAACGTAGCAGCGCATGATGCAGGCGCTTAGAGAAATAAAGGCCCCGCTTGTCCTCGATCTGCGCCACAAACGGAGCCGCGTATACGAAGGCAGCGGTTGAGACAGTGATGGTCCTGACGCCATCAATGGTTTCCATCGTCAGGTCCTGATCCAAATAATCTGGAGTCAGCCGCCAGACTGTTGAAGTCGCGGCCGCGTTGAAGCGATAGGGACTGGTATCGGCGTACGGAATACGATCCAAGGTAGAAAAAAGACGGTACGCGCGCTCCGAATCCCAAGCATGCAGAGAGTCGACCAGAATGATATTGTACCGCTTCTTCAGTTCCTCGGCATAACTAAGGTCCGCCATTTTGTAGGCCTTGCCCAGCAGAGTGATGACCGTAGGCGCGACAATATTGGCCGTCGCCTCCGTCCCCGCATACGTTTGGTCCTGCGACCAAACGTAGCTGTAGCTGCGGCCCTCGACGATGTACCGCTGCACCGCCACATTTCCAAGCTGTACCGCGTCACTAGGAGCAAGTACCCGCGCACTCACCGCCTGCTTCAGCGTGTAATCACAGGTTGATGAAATTTGCAGGACGTATTGCCCTGGCTCCACGGCTGCAAAGGTAAAGGCTCCATTTCCTCCAACCGTTGCCGTGAACACCTGCTCTCGATTGCTCAACGAAACCATTGTTCCGACAGAAACGGTCGCAGCGGGGAAAGCCCCAGCCACCGTCGCGGCAAAACTTCGACCAGCAACTAATCCACACAATAAACAACCTACTCTCAAAACGAAACGAAAGGTCATTTTATGACGAGGTGAGTTAGCTCAAAAAAAGTCTAGCCGAATCGTCGTTCAAAGCGGTGGGACACAGGGCTCCTCATTCCTACCGCGTAAGTGG
>CAJBZC010000568.1 GCA_903959965.1 uncultured bacterium | reverse complement strand
GTCCGAGGTTCATTCCGAATCCGAGGGATCCCCATCCCTCCGGCACGGCTGCGGCGATCTGCTCCCCGGTCACCTGCGTGTAGGCGATGTATCCGATCACCAGGCAGCTCAGGGTCATGATGAAGAACTGCATCACTTCCGTGGCCACCACGCTGTACATGCCGCCTTTGAGGGTGTAGAGCGTGGTGATGCCGACGACGATCAGCGCGTAACTTCGTTCACTGGAGAGATGCAGCGGACCCAGCTGCCAGGCCAGGTCGTAGGGGAGGATGGAGGTGCAGAACTTGCCGATGCCTTCGAAGAAATAGGCCATGAAGCCGAGTACGCTGACCACGGCGAAGATGACGATGATGATGTGCGACCACTTGGCGCCCCGGCCTTCGCCGAAACGGAAGGTGATCCACTGTGCGCCCGTCATCGTGTTGCTCCGCCGCATCCAGATGGCGAGGAAGACGAATACGAAGACCTGGTTCCAGACCGGCCACAGCCAGGGGATCCAGGCGCTTTTCAGTCCGTACACGAACAGGATCATGACCGTCCACATCGTTCCGCTGATGTCCCACATCCCCGAAGCGTTCGAGAGCCCGAGCATGTACCACTTCATCGTATTGCCGCCGAGGAAGTACGACGACATATCCCGGGTCGCCCGGCGCGACAGGTAGAATCCGAGTCCCAGCGTACCCAGAAGATATAGCAGGATGATCACAAGGTCGAGCCAGTGGAGTTGCATGCCTGTTAATTAAAATATTTAAAAACTACCTTCTAAAATTAAAAATATTATCTAATTTACCAACCTCTCCATGAAAATAATCAATGCGATGCGGATGTCACGGATCATTGGCCTAGGATGTGCGGGATGGTTGGTCATTTTCCTTTTAATGGGTTGCAAGAAGGGGTCGGGTGGCACGCCCACACCAACGCCCACGCCGAATCCGAACCCGCAGACGCCGGTATGGGATCCAAATGCCTATCGGGCGGTCTGGCTGACGAATGTCGCGAGCAATGCGCTGGATACGCGGGATAACATCCGCGCCACCGTCGAGAACTGCAAGAAGGGAGGTATCAATCACATCTTCGTCGTGGTATATAATAATGCCCGCACACTTTATCCGTCCACCGTCATGCAGCAGTTGATCGGCATCCCGATCGCAGAGAAGTTTGCAGGTCGTGATCCGTTGAAGGAGGTCATTGAAGAAGGGCACCTGGCGGGCATCAAGGTCCATGCCTGGTTTGAATATGGGTTTGCTTCGTCGTATTCAGCCAGTGGCGGACCGATCGTGGCGGCGCGTCCGAACTGGGCGGCGCGGGATTTCAGCGGCCTGCTGACGGTGAAGAACGGTTTCGACTGGCTCAACGCCTTTCATCCGGAGGTGCAACAGTTCATGATCGATCTGTTCAAGGAGGTCGTCACGAAATATCAGGTGGACGGCGTGCAGGGAGATGACCGGCTGCCGGCCGTGCCATCATCTTCCGGTTATGACGCTTACACGATGGCACTCTACAAGGCCGAGAAGGGCATCGACCCGCCGCCGGACAGCAAGGAGCCGGTCTGGCTGGCCTGGCGTGCCGGAAAACTCAATGCTTTCCTGAAACGGTTGCGAACGGAAGTGAAGGCCATCAAACCTTCGATCCTCTTTACCATGTCGCCCTCGCCCTATCCCTTTTCACTTAATGAATACCTGCAGGACTGGCCCGTGTGGGTGGATAGCGGCTATGTGGATGCGGTCTTCCCGCAGTGCTATCGATATGATATCGCGGCCTACACCGCCACCCTTACGCAGCAAAAGACGGCTCTGAAGGGGAAGACGGACATCTGCTTCCCGGGTGTGCTGGTGAAATCCGGCACTTACGTGGCCACTGACGGATTTCTGACGCAGATGATCCAGGCCAACCGCACCCAGGGTTTCAAGGGCGAGGCCTTCTTCTTCTATGAAGGGCTGAAGGACAAGATCTCGTTCTTCCAGGGGCAGTATCCGTATATCAAGTGATATCCTTCCGCCTGACTTCCTACCTTTAAGTACATCGATCCACTTGCCATGAAAAAGATCATATTCTCTCTGCTCTGCCTGCCGCTGATGGCGGAGGCGCAGCGGCTGACCCGATTCGTGGATCCCTTCCTGGGGACGGGCGGCCACGGCCATGTTTATCCCGGGGCGACGGTCCCGTTCGGGATGGTGCAGTTGAGTCCGGATAACGGCACCAACGGCTGGGACTGGTGCAGCGGCTATCATTACAGCAGCGACAGCATCGCGGGCTTCAGCCATACGCATTTGAGTGGCACGGGCATCGGCGATTTCTGTGATATCTCGGTGCTTCCCCTGACGGATACGAATAGCATCCGGGCCGAACAGATCAAGATCCCATTTTCTCATCAGCAGGAATCCGCATCGCCGGGTCGTTATGCCGTGCGACTGGGCAATGGCGTGGGCGTAGAGTTGACGGCCACGGTGCGCAATGGGGTACATCGATATACATTCCCCGGGGCATCCGGATGGTTGCGCTTCGACATGGGCTTTGCGATCAACTGGGACAGTCCCACCGACGGATTGCTCCGCTTGATCGACGACAGCACCCTCGTCGGCTACCGGTTTTCCACCGGATGGGCCAAGGGCCATAAAGTATTTTTCGCGGCCCGGTTTTCGCAGCCGGTGCGCGACCGCCTCGTGATCGATGAAGCTGGCTTTTTCAAGGGGCATGCCGGTCCGAAGGTGAAGATGGCGCTGCGTTTCGATACGAAGGGGCAGCCGCTGACCGTGCGGGTGGGTCTCAGTTCGAACGACATCGACGCGGCGCTGGCCTCCCTTCGGGAATCAGCCGGCAAGACTCCGGAGCAGGTGATGCGGTCTGCGGAAACCCTGTGGGAGCAGGAGTTGCAGAAGATCGAGATCGACACGACCGACCGGTCGCTGGCGACGCGGTTCTACACGGCACTTTACCGCACCTGCCTGGCACCTAATATTTATTCTGATGCAGACGGGGCCTATCAGACGCATGACTATTTGCGTCGCCGGATGCCGAAGGGGCAGAAGTACACGATCTTTTCGCTCTGGGATACGTTCAGGGCCCTGCATCCGCTGTTCACGTTCACGCAGTCGCAGCGTGTGCCGGATATGATCAACAGCATGCTGGCATTTTACGACGATAACGGGCTGTTGCCGGTTTGGGACATCGCCACCTGGGAGGCGAATACCATGACGGGTTACCATGCGGTGCCCGTGATCGCGGATGCCATTCTGAAGGGTGTTCCGGGCTTTGATGTCGAAAAGGCCTATGCCGCGATGAAGCGCAGTGCAGCGCAGACGCAGCGGGGTACGGCGGATTATGTCCGTTTTGGGTATCTGCCGCAGGACAAGCACGGCTGGAGCGTGACGTACACGCTGGAGTATGCCTATGATGACT
>CAJBZC010000567.1 GCA_903959965.1 uncultured bacterium | reverse complement strand
TAACCTACCGGCAACCCGGCTCGCTGCAGTTTTCCATGAATATGAATTACACCAAACTGACGGCTCGTGAGCAGCAGGACGGACTGGAAGACGGTTTCAATACGCCGCCCTGGAGCTGCGCCGCCACCGTTTCTACCTATGAATGGATGAAAAACTGGAGGGCAGGGATCAGCTGGAGATGGCAGGACAGTTTTCAGTGGGTGTCCTTCCTCGTGTCAGGCCGGGTGCCCGCCTTCCAGACAATCGATGCATACTGGGAGTACCGATTGCCCCGACAGCCCATTCGGATCAAGTGGGGCGCGAACAATCTGCTGAACCAGTCGTACCGTTCCTTTTTGGGCGGACCTTCAGTGGGTGGCTTCTACTATATGAATCTTACTTTTGGCATGAATTGAATTGGCGATGGAAAAAATGATCCCCGTGGAGCGAGCGCTGGAACTCATCTGTTCACTTATCCGCCCTTTAGATGCGGAGATGAGCAAACTCACAGATGCAAGAGGCCTGGTGCTGGCAGAAGATATTTATTCAGCCTATGATATACCGGCCTTCCCTCAATCCGGGATGGACGGATATGCTTTTTCATTTCAAGAAGGTTTAAGCTCCTACCTCATTGAAGGGGAAGTGGCGGCAGGAGATGCTCAGGCTTTTTTATTATCTGCAGGTAAGGCGTCAAGGATCTTCACCGGTGCAGCCGTCCCCCCGGGTGCGGATACTGTGCTGCCACAGGAAAAAGCGCAGATCACAGATGGGATGCTGGCATTCGATCCATCAGTCATCAAGAAAGGTGATAATGTCAGGCTTCCCGGATCCGAGATCTCAAAGGGATCACTGGCCTTGTTGGCTGGCGCTGTGCTGCATCCCGCGCGGATCGGTTTCCTCTCCGGCATAGGCATCGCTGAGGCAAAAGTGATCCCGTCCCCGAAGGTATCCATCATCGTAACCGGCAATGAACTGCAACAGGCCGGTGAGCCACTGGGATACGGACAAGTATATGATTCTAATTCACCAATGCTCAAGGCCTGCCTGGAGCAACTGGGCATTAGGGATACTCATATTTATTTTTCAGGAGATATCCCGGAAAGATTGAACCAACTGCTCGATCTGGCCTTACAGTCATCCGACCTGGTAATGATGACAGGCGGTGTCAGTGTGGGGGATTATGATTTCACCCTCGGTGCGTTTGATGCCTGCGGGATCGTCAGTCATTTTCACAAGATCAGACAGAAGCCGGGTAAGCCCATGCTCTTCGGAACCCGCGGCCACCAGGCAGTGTATGGATTACCGGGCAACCCCGCTTCCGTCCTTACCTGCTTCTACGAATATGTGCTACCGGCCATCAGCATCATGACGGGGGATAAAAAAGATATGACGGTCAGACAAGCGAAGCTAAGTCATGCCCATCGCAAGCCGGCGGGACTGACCCATTTCCTGAAAGCAAAAGCTGAGGGAGATTTCGTAACATTGAAGGGCGGTCAGGAATCCTACAAACTATCGTCCTACGCTGAAGCCAACTGCATCGCGGTATTGACGGAAGAAGCTACCGACTTCGCGGAAGGACAGCTCATCGATATTCATATCATCCCATAAGTCGAAGTCATGTCCGTAGAGATCCTTTTTCTGGTACTGCTATTCATCGTGGCCTTCCTCTATGCCTCGGTGGGTCACGGCGGCGCCAGCGGCTATCTTGCCCTGATGGCCTTGTTCAGCATGTCGCCGGCCGTGATGAGGCCCACGGCGCTGCTGCTCAACCTCTTCGTCTCCCTGTCGGCATTCATCCTGTTTTATAGGAGTGGTCATTTCAAGTGGAAGATATTCCTGCCATTCGCCCTTGCATCCATTCCCTGCTCCTTCCTCGGTGGGATGATCGAGATGGACGCGGCCATCTATAAAAAATTACTGGGTATCCTGTTGCTGATCCCTGTGGGACGCATGTTGATGAGCACTAACGGTGACGAACAAACGAAAAATATTCCGGATGTAAAATTATCGCTGCTGATCGGCGCCATCATAGGATTTTTATCAGGTCTGATCGGTATTGGCGGCGGGATCATTCTGTCGCCTGTCTTGTTGCTGCTGTCCTGGACCACCCAGAAACAGACGGCGGCCATCAGCGCGCTGTTCATTTTCGTAAATTCGGTGTCGGGACTAGCCGGACAATTCTCGCAGGGGATCGAACTTCAACCGGACATGTTCGCTTATGTGGGTGTAGCCTTTGCCGGTGGATCAGCAGGCGCCTGGATGGGATCAGCGAAACTCGATCACCGGGTATTGAAATATCTGCTCTCCGTTGTGCTGACCATCGCTTCACTCAAACTGCTGCTCACCTAAACAATCAGAGATGATCGAAGTCAGATTCTTTGGACAATTGACGGATCGAACAGGATGCACAAGCCTGTACATCGAAGAAGCGTCCGATACGGAGACGCTGATCAGGCAACTCAACGAGCGGTATCCCGCCCTCAGCGGTGTAAAATACATGCTGGCGGTAGATAACCGAATGATCAACACAAACACGACCCTTTCCGCAGATTGCAGGGTCGACCTGCTCCCCCCTTTCTCCGGAGGCTAAATACATATCATTACTGATGCAGGGAAGATATCATCGTCAACTGATCCTGAAAGGATTCGGACCCGAAGCGCAGCAACGGTTGGCTGATGCGCGCGTACTGGTGATCGGGGCTGGTGGGCTCGGCTGCCCGATCATGCAGTACCTGGTGGCAGCGGGTGTCGGACATATCGGCATCGCTGATCATGATCGGGTCAGCCTGTCCAACCTGCACCGGCAGGTATTGTTTGGAAATGATGATATCGGGCAGCTGAAAGTTGATGTGATCAGGGAAAAGATGAAGGACCTCAACCCCGAAATAAATATAAATATCTGGCCGGTATCCTGGACGCAAAGTCATTGCTTAGATCATTTCCCAACGTACGATGTAGTGGTAGATGCGACCGACAATTTCGCCACGCGGTATCTGATCAATGACGCCTGTGTCCTGCTGCAGAAGCCGCTGGTATTTGGTGCCGTTTCGCAATACGAAGGGCAGGTCGCGGTCTTCAATCACCTGAGATCAGATGGTTCCAAATCCGTAAATTACCGTGACCTGTTCCCCGTTCCGCCCCAGTCAGGCGAGGTGCTGAACTGCGCAGAGGGCGGGGTACTTGGCGTTCTTCCCGGCATCATTGGATCGATGCAGGCCATGGAAGTCATCAAACTCATCACAGGCATCGGCGAGCCGCTGGCTGACCGCTTACTTACATATGATGCATTGTCTCAGCGATTCCTCGATTTCACGTT
>CAJBZC010000566.1 GCA_903959965.1 uncultured bacterium | reverse complement strand
GAATGGACTCCATGCCCATGTCTTCCACCAGCCAGTCGAGTACGTCTTCGTTCTCAGCCTGCGAATAGGAACAGGTCGAATAGGCCAGGATGCCTCCTTCCGCCAGCGCCGGCAGGGCATCTGCCAGGATCCTTTGTTGACGCTGGCTGCAGAGTTCGACGTGTCGGGGCGACCATTCCTTCACCGCCTCCGGATCCCGGCGAAACAGTCCGCTGCCACTACATGGGGCGTCCACCACCATGAGATCGAAGGATTCCGTCAGCCGGCCGATGCGGGCGGGGTCATCCTGCGAGATGAATACCTTCGGCATTCCCCACTTGACAGTATTTTCATAGAGCACAGGCACCCGACTGCGGATGATCTCGTTCGATAGCAAAGAAGATATAAAAGGTAAAGAAGAAAGATGGGTGGACTTACCGCCGGGGGCAGCGCAGAGATCAACGGCACGGAGTCCGGTCATGCTGCCACATACTAACGTTAACGCATAACCGAGAAACATGCTGGCTGCCTCCTGCACGTAATAGGCTCCGGCATGAAAGGCGGGATCGAAGGTGAAGGCCGGTCGGGGTGAAATGCCCCGTGCATCCGGACACCAGGGAATTTCAGTGACGTTGAAATCGCCGGATCGATCCCGGCAAATGCTGTTTAGTCGCGCAGGTCTTTCCTCCGCCGGGGATTTGACCGGATGAAACCGTACAGAGGCTATCGAAGGAATATCGTGATGTGCATGCAGAAACTCTGCACGGTCAAAGCCGGGCAGGCCTTCAAGCGCGTCCAGCAATGCCGTCGGGATCTGCTGCATGATCTCTTGTCCGTTGGATCAGATGCTTTTCAATTCAGACAGCAGGTCCTGCAATGCCTTTTTGGCATCTCCGAAAAGCATCGAGGTGCGCGGCTGGAAGAAGAGTTGGTTTTCGATGCCGGCATAACCCGGTTTCATGCTGCGCTTGTTAACGATCACCGTCTTGGCCTCTTCCACTTCGAGGATGGGCATGCCGTAGATCGGCGAGGCGGGATCGGTCTTGGCAGCAGGGTTCACCACGTCGTTGGCACCGAGTACGAGCACCACGTCGGTCGTCTTGAACTCGTCATTGGCCTGCTCCATTTCCAGGAGTTTGTCGTAACTCACGTCAGACTCAGCCAGCAGCACGTTCATGTGACCGGGCATACGGCCGGCGACGGGATGGATGGCATATTTCACTTCGACGCCGCGGGCTTCCAGGGTCTTTTCCAGTTCATGGCAGACATGCTGGGCCTGGGCCACTGCGAGTCCGTAGCCCGGCACGATCATCACCTTGTTGGCATAGGCCATGACCATAGCGGCGTCGCTTACATTTATTTCCTTGTAGGTACCTCCCGTGGTACTTTGTACTGCTCCTGCCTTGGCGCCGCCTCCGAAGGACCCGATCAGCACATTCAACAGCGAACGGTTCATCGCCTTGCACATGAGGATGGTCAGCAGGGTGCCTGCTGCCCCCACCAGGATCCCCCCGGTGAGCATCACCTGGTTGTCGTACAAGAATCCGCCACAGGCCGCGGCCACACCGGTGAAGGAGTTCAGCAGGGAGATCACCACCGGCATATCAGCGCCACCGATGGGCATCACAAAGGATACGCCGTAGAGGAGTGCCAGCAAGAGCAGGAGGTGGAAATACCAGTACATATCTCCGGGAAGGCCAACGACCATCCAGGTAGCGAGACCGGCCACCAGCAGGATGGATATGTTGTTAACGACCTGCTGACCCTTGAAAGCGAAATCTTTCACCTTTCCGTTCAGCTTGCCCCAGGCGATCATGCTGCCGGAGAAGGATACCGATCCGATGATCAGTCCCAGTAGAATGATCAACAGTTTCATGCGATCCATGAAGACCGGATCCCCGCCTTCGGCATGCCAGAGGTGATCGAATTCCACGATGGAGATCAGCGCGGCGCAGGCGCCGCCCATCCCGTTGAACAAGCTCACCATCTCTGGCATGGCGGTCATCTTGACCTTCTTTGCCGCTAGCGTGCCAACGACAGCGCCGATGAGCAATCCTCCAAAGATCCATTCGTAATTTCCGAGCGGTTTTCCGTCGGAACCTTCGTACAGAAAAATGGTGGCAAAGATGGCCAGTCCCATGCCGGCGGCGGCGGTAAGGTTGCCGTTTCGGGCGGTGGCGGGATTGGAGAGCATCTTGAGGCCCGTGATGAAGGTGATGGATGCCAGCAGGTAGATGATCGTCAGGATATGCGCTTCCATGATTTTATGTTTTCGACAAGGACTCCGGAAAATCGAAGTGCGTCGTTATCTGCAATTATTTTTTCTTACGGAACATCTCGAGCATGCGGTCGGTCACGACGAAGCCGCCCACCACGTTCAGGGTTCCGAGCACCACGGCCAGGAATCCCAGCACCAGGGCGGGGATGTTATCGGACGAGGCCTGTCCCATCACGATGATGGCACCGATGATCACCACCCCGTGGATGGCATTGGCGCCACTCATGAGCGGGGTGTGCAGGACGCTGGGAACGCGACCGATCACTTCGATCCCCACGAAGATCATGAGGACGACGATGAACACCATCTGCTGGTGTGCGGAGATCCATTGGAGCAATTGAGACATGGCCTTGAAATTTATATGGTCTGGAAGACAAATTCAGTCGATGGGGTACAAAGGTCAGGCTGGCACGCGGGTTCCTTTTACCAGATCGTCGTTGATATCTGCGTCAATGCGTCCATCCTTATCAATGAACAGCGACAGGAAGTTCACGATATTCTTTCCGTAGAGCCGGCTGGCGTCGTATGGCATCGTACCGGGCAGGTTCCCATTACCCACGATATGAACACCATTGTGTACTACTGTCTCCCGGTCTTTGGTGAAGGGGGTGTTACCACCGGTGGCCGCCGCCAGGTCGATGATGACGGAACCTGTGCGCATGCTGTCCAGCATATCTTCCGTGATCAGGATCGGGGCTTTTTTACCGGGGATCTGGGCCGTGGTGATGATGATATCCGACTTGGCGACGCTCTCGGCGATGCGTGCCTGCTGGCGTTGTTTGTATTCATCGGTCTGTTCGACGGCATATCCTCCGGCAGCAGAAGCGTCGGCGGCGCCTTCTACCTCAACGAATTTGG
>CAJBZC010000565.1 GCA_903959965.1 uncultured bacterium | reverse complement strand
GATGCCGCATTGACATTGGACAGCGTTTCAAAATACATCGGGAAACCAAAGGCGTCCACCCCGACCAGTTTGGCCACCCTGCCCTCCTTCCCCTGGATCTCCAGTGGCCATGCTTTATTTTTTGCCAGATCCATGGCAATGGCGTAATTCTCCTGATCCTTCTTTTTTTGGATCAATGCTATCTCCGGCAGCCTGGGGTCCGCCTTGATCGGCTGCAATTGGGCGAAACCGGCGAAAGGAAGGCTAAAAATGCTCAGATGGAGGAGCGTAGATCGGAGTTTTCTCAGATTCATCGGTAATAGGAGGTTATTAGGATGTAAATTATTAATTTGTTCCCGATTGAAGATGAAATGGACTGAAATGTTGAACGGACTGGCCAATTATAATTCCATCCTTGCACGCTTCCTGGCCTTCGGATGGCTGGTGATCGTCACCGGATGCGCAAGGGATACTGTAAGGGTTACAGGAGTAGTGTTGAGGATTCGAGGTAATCAGATGCCTTCCCCGGATCTTCCAGATCCCGTATATCCCGGATTCAAAACCACTATCTACTTCTATCAACCGCTGACCGCCGCCTCCGCAAGACCGGTGGGTCAGGGGGGGATGTTCAGTATTGTTAACGGACAGTTGGCAGGAACCGCAGCATCCAATGATCAGGGTACATTCAAGATTCGACTCAAACCCGGCAGGTATTCTGTCCTGATCGGAAACGATAGTCTCTACTACGCTAACATCAGAGATGGATCAGGTGTTCTGAATCCGGTGGAGATCCCCAAAGGAAAATCCTTTCACCTCCCTTTACGCGCCGATTGGGACGCCACCTATTGAATGCCCCGATACATGACAATCCATGCCTGAGATTGGTTCGCCTGACAAGAATAATCGCAAAAGGCGTTGGCTGCTGCAGGCCGTGGGAGGGCTTATCCTGACGGGAACAGGCCTGTCCATGGCCATCGACGCCGGCTTTCGCAAATGGCAGGGAGATCCCTGGGTGTTTTACGGAACGGTGGCACTCATTGTTTTTCAGTCAGGGCTCTGTCTGATGGCGGATTCTGTGAGGTTCCGGGATTGATCCCAAACCATGGGCCTGCTCAGGGTTGATTCCGCAAAAGCAGGTGGGTCGTACGGATCAGTAAGATGATTTCGTTTTTCCGACGGAAGTCATATTTTTGCACTCCCAAGCCAACTTAGCTCAGCTGGTAGAGCATTTCATTCGTAATGAAAGGGTCGTCAGTTCGAATCTGATAGTTGGCTCTGACTTCGCCGCCGGTCATCTGACAGCGGCGATTTCTTTTTCCAGAATCATGAATTCCAACGGCCTCAGGTGTGGCCCGGAAAGTCCGTCCTCCCTGAATTCCCTTCTTTCCCCCGTATCCCTGAACCCCATGCGGCAATACCAGTCGATCAGCTCCTTACGGACAGAAATCACCCACATCACGATTCTGGTTCGTTCAGCTTCAATGGTCCATTTTTCCGCGGCTGATAACAACTGCCGGCCCAATCCTCGCCCCTGAAATCCGGGCCTGACGGCGAACATTCCAAGATACACAGCGGCCGACTGCACTTGCAGATTCACACAACCCTGCAAGCCACCATCTTCGTTGCAAAGTAGCAGAAACCGGCTTCCGGGCCTGCCCATGACGGCACGCACATCCGCTTCATCGGTTCTGACATCCCCACCGATCAGGTCTGCCTCTGTGGTCCAGCCCGCCCGGGAACTTTCACCTCTGTATGCACTGTTCAACAGCCAGACGATCTCTTGGATATCGTCTACGGTTCCGGCCCTGGTGTGAAACGCCTCTTTCATTTTTGATACATTCTTCGGCAAGGTACGAAGCAGGCGGGCAGTTGCCCATTTCCAATAAAACCATGCAGGATTTCTTTATCCGCTTCAATAATACGACCACTCCAAGCGTTACAAGATCGACAGAAAGCCCGCAGCAATAAGCAGCTCGGATAACTTTATGTTCATCATCCCGTGTATCCAAACCCATGGATGCCCGATTTTAATGACCCAAACGTATAGGATCATGGATTTTATCAAAGACCTCTGGCTCTTCATGAAAGAGCGGAAGAAATTTTGGCTGG
>CAJBZC010000564.1 GCA_903959965.1 uncultured bacterium | reverse complement strand
GCAAATGGTTCTGCGGGTCAACTCGGTGCCCAGCACTCCACTGCATTTGAAAGCCTGTATGCCAATATTCCGGGTTTAAAGGTTATTTCTGTTTCAAATCCTTACGATGCCAAAGGCCTGCTGAAGAGCGCCATTCGCGACGACGATCCGGTCATTTTCATGGAAAGTGAGGTCATGTACGGTGAAAAGGGCGAGGTTCCTGAAGAGGAATATTTGATCCCGATCGGAAAAGCCGATATAAAAAAACCGGGTCGCGATGTGACCATTGTATCATTCAACAAAATGATGAAGGTTGCCCTCGGTGCTGCGCAGGAACTTGAGAAAGAAGGCATCAGCGCAGAAGTCATCGACCTGCGCACGATCCGTCCACTGGATTGGATGACCATCCTGGAAAGTGTGAAGAAAACCAATCGTCTCGTTATCGTGGAAGAACAATGGCCCTTCGCATCCGTTTCTTCCGAGATCACCTACAGGATCCAGAAAGAAGGCTTTGATTACCTTGATGCACCCATCCGTCGGATCACCTCTGCCGATGCCCCTATGCACTATGCGCCCAACCTTGTTGCGGGCTACCTGCCAGATGTACCACGGACGGTCAGACTGGTCAAGGAAGTGATGTACATGAAAAAGTGATTCACTATCATAACAGAAAAGGCAGCCATGGGCTGCCTTTTTCATAGCGGGACAATATGAGGATTCCTACTATTTTTTTCGGCCTGTTATCCTTTCTTTCGACAGCGAATGGACAGACGGTACCCGACACCATCCCGCAGCTCGGGATGATACGGGTGCAGGGTTTCGGAACCATGACAACCAGGCTTCAGACACCCGCATCTGTTTCCACGCTCAGGGAGTCAGACCTCCAGCGCTACCAGGGAACAAATTTGTTGCCGGCCATGAATAACATACCGGGCGTAAGGATGGAAGAACGCTCACCCGGCAGTTATCGCTTATCCATCCGGGGCAGTTTGCTGCGTTCCCCTTTTGGTGTCAGAAATGTAAAGCTCTACCTCGATGATTTTATCCTCACGGATGCCGGTGGTAATAGTTATCTCAATCTGCTGGACCTGAACGCATTAACAGGTGTTGAGGTTTTAAGGGGACCGGCAGGTAGTACCTATGGAACAGGTACCGGTGGCGTGGTGTTGCTTTCAAGCCAACCCAGGCAACCGGAAATGACAGGAATTGAAAAATCAATTCCATCCCTCCGTTTCGGAATATCCGCCGGAACCTATGGCATGATTGGTCAGCATGCGCGATTGACAAATACGACGGAAAAAGGATTTGTTCAATTGAGCCAGGCACATTATCAGTCGAATGGGTACCGAGACAACAGCCGTATGCGGAGAGATGTAGTTCAGCTGAGTTCTCGTCACCAGATCGGCCAGAAAGGAAGATTGAAAACGCTCATCTTGTTGAGCGACCTGAATTACAGAACGCCTGGCGGCCTAAACCTGGCTCAATTGCTCGCTAATCCCCAACAGGCTAGGCCTGCAACGCCCACACTCCCCGGCGCGGTCTCGCAGCAGGCGGGCATCCGTAATAAGTCTGCCATCATGGGCATCTCCTATACCCGGCAGCTGAATGCGCAATGGTCATGGATGTCTTCCCTGACCAACACGTATACCGATTTCAGTAATCCGTTCATCTCCAATTACGAAAAACGAAGAGAGGTCAACGTTGGGCTGAGGTCGGTTTTGAGCAGTAATGGTAACTTGCTCAACAAACCTTTAGTATGGCAATCCGGATTTGAGTGGCAGCGCGGAATTTATAGCATAGATAGCACCGGTAACAAGGGAGGCGCACCTGATGCCAATCTTGTCAGGGATGAGGTGGGATCATTCCAGGGTTTCCTTTTCACACAGGCGGATTACCGCTTGACATCTAAATTATCTATTCAGGCTGGTCTTAGCATCAATCAATTCAATCATCGCATTCATAGATCGATAGGAGGGCCTGATTACCAGACCAGTGAAATACAATTCAATCCTCAGATCGTGCCACGTCTGGCGTTGCAGAGGAGCCTCGGGCAAAGATCTGCATGGCATGCTTCGCTGACCCGGGGATTTTCTGCTCCATCCCTGGCTGAAGTCCGGCCTTCTGCAGGTGGATTTTCCAGCGGATTGCAGGCTGAGCAAGGCTGGAGCCTTGAAACCGGTATCAAGGGTTCCTGGTTGAAAAACAGGATTCAGTATGATCTGACCTGGTTTCGCTTTAATATGGACGACGCGATAGTCCGCAGAACCAATGCTTCCGGAGCAGAATTTTTCATCAATGCGGGTGAGATCATGCAGCAGGGTTTGGAATCTTTCATAGAAGCCTATCCTGTTCATCGGAATCTTCCGGGAGGTCTTTTACAATTAAAAACATGGATGTCACATACCCGATCGAACTTTCGATTTGGGGCTTATCAATCAGGTACTGCCTCTCTTAAAGGAAAGAGTCTCACGGGGGTTCCACGGAGTAATCTGACGTTGGGGATGGACCTCTCCATCCCTCATGGTTTTTATCTCTCCGTAACACATCAGATGGTAGATAGCATTCCGCTGACGGATCTGAATGATGCCTATGCCGCTGCCTATCAGCTGTTAAATGCGAGGGTCGGCTGGAAAGGACGTATTCGAAAGATTGAACTGGATTATTTTATATCGGGTGATAATCTGCTTAACAAGCCTTATTCACTGGGGAATGACTTGAATGCCTTCGGCAGAAGGTATTTCAATCCGGCTCCCCTCCGGAACTGGGTCACAGGTATTG
>CAJBZC010000563.1 GCA_903959965.1 uncultured bacterium | reverse complement strand
GTCCGTAAGGCATGACAACAACTGGGAGCCATGGATATTATACATACTAAACGGAGTTGAAGAAAGTTCTTCAGCTTCAATAAACATCATTACGTCTATTAGGGAACTGATGCAAGCACATAAATTAATGATCAAAAAACAACTTCCTAAAATTTACAGTCAGGATCTCTTGAATAACCTGTTCAAATACCCATACACAAAAATCGAATATTTGCAAAAAGAACTTGATATAAGTAGAAGTACAGCTATTCGGTATCTGGATGCACTGATTAGTCTGGGAATATTGAAAAAAAAGAAAATTGGAAGAGATAATTTCTTTATGAACGAAGCCTTATTTGAAATACTGGCAAGAAAATAAATCCCCGGCATTTGCCGAGGATTTTGTAGCCTCTTCGGTCATTGGTTACGAAGACCAGGTAGATCGGGTTTGTGGTTTGTTTGAACAAATGGGCTATCATCCCATTTGTTCTCATTACAAAACTATGCCCGTTGACCCTTCCAAATCAAACCTTTTAATTTGCCGTCAGTATCGTCGGAATAATCCATCAGCTACCCAGCTATAAAAAAGGAGCCCACCATTCGGGCTCCTTTTCATATCCGGATCTATTTGACGGAAAACATTTCACTTCAACTTCAAAAACTTCCGGATCGTTACGCCCTTCCTGTCCGTGATCTTTAAAAAGTACACGCCATTCTCCAGATGATGGATGTCCAATACCGGTCCGTTCAAAGCGGTTGACATCAGGAGGGTTCCATTGACGTTATATACACGCGCAAAGGTCCTGGATAAAAATCCCTCGATGAACAAATACTCCTTCGCAGGATTTGGATAGATCCTTATCGATGGGTTCTGATTTGTATTCACCGAGGTGACACCAATATCTTGTGTAACCAGCAGGCTTTGCGGGACGAGCCCGGGGGATGAGACCGTCACGTTTGCAGTACGCGTCGTACTGGTCGTATTTTGATCTGCTGTGAGGGTAATGATACTGTTCCCCGAACCGGTTGTCAAACTGGGCACCAGCCAGGTTTGGCTGCTTGAAACGGACCAGCTGACATTTGACTGAACGTCGAAGGTCTGCCTGCTCCCGGGTGCCGCTTCAATATTTACTGCGTACTTCGACAGGTTCAACAGATTGGTCGTGCTGTTGATCTGATAGATATCATCGAAGTAAAAGGTTGAATTATCCGTTCCATTACCCACCGTACCAAAGTCGAACATCAGCACCACCTTGTTGTAGACATTTGTTGGTTTGCCCGTAAAATTCCAGGTAAGTGTTTCCCACTGATTCGCCTTCGTGGTGGTGGCCGTCACTTCTGAAGGTGCTACGTCTCCCTCCAACTTGAACAAGACGGTTACGCCGGCGCGTGGCGACAACACTTTCATGGAGAAAATACCCAGGGCATTCAAGTCGATCTTGTTACTCACGGTCAGGTAACTGCCGGCCCAGGTCGCGCCGGCACTCCGGACGATCTTCCCGACCTTATTGCTGTAGTTTATGCCGGACAGTGACGGGTTGTTCACGACAGACCCTGCCCCTCCATCGAAGTCCGTGAATTTGTACGTGCCACTCAACTCAAAATTGATGGGCAGTGTGATGGCCATGGGAGCACCGTATTGGGTGACGTTCACGGTCTTCGGCGACAAACCTGCACCCGTAATGGTAACAACCGCGGTACGACTGGTTTGAAGGGTATTATCGGCCGCTGTCGCGGTGATCGATGCAACACCCGTCCCGGTAGTACTGCTGAGCGTCAACCAGGATTGGCTGGATGCGGCTGTCCATGCTACATTGGAGGTGATGTCAATTTTTTGCGGACTGTTGGCGGTGGCATTGAAACTCAGATCACTTTGATTCACATTTAAATAGGATACGCCGCCGGCATCCTGCGTGATGGTGACCGTCTGGTTACTCAATCCGTTGGCAGAAAATGTAACCAATGCCACCCGTGAGGTGGTGGATGTATTTTCCAGTGCGGTAAATGTAACGGTGGCATTCCCAAATCCTGAACCCGGCGCAACGGTCAACCAGCTTTGGTTACTCACGGCCGTCCAGGATACATTGGCCGTGACATCTACTGTTTTTTTGCTGTTGGCAAATGCCTGGATGGAAGTGCTATTGGAAGAAAGGGTCAATGTGGGCGTAGACGTTCCTTTGTATGCAAACGTTAGTTTCCCGATATTAAACCCCGGCTTATCAAACGCCAGTCGCAGGACATGCTTTCCGGCAGGAAGCACGATCCCACTGACGTTTTTTGTAGCCCATACATTCCAGTTACTGCCCGTGAATCCCACCGTGATGTTGTTGATGACCGTATGGCCATCCACTTCCAGATGAAAGGGGCCTCCGCCTGCGGCCACACCGGAGGCATATCGGAAGGAGAGATCATAAGTGCCTGCCTGGGCAATGTTGACGGTATAATCCAGCCACTCCCCTTCATCGATCCATCCGACGGTATTGCCTTCTCCCGTAGTTGGGCCGGCATCAACATATTCCGGACTCCGGAAGGATCCGGCTTCATTCCAGGCATTGGCATCAAAATAGGTGATGTTCTGGCCGATCCCGCCTTCATAGTAATCGTAGTTGCCCGGCTCAATGACTTGTGAGGGAATGGACACGATGTTGCCTTGATAGGGTAAGGTGGAGCCCACGACCACGGACACCACATTTGAGATCTCCACGGAGGTGCCCACATATACCTTGGCGTAGAACCCATGCACTTTGGCGGTCAAACTGCCTACGGTTGAGGTGAATGGGGCAGCAGATTTCGTAGCAACGAGGACCGAGCCATCGTAAAACTCCACTTTGGTAATGCCAGCACCGGTAGCCGTCGCGGTCAGATCCACCGAGCCTCCTGTGGGCACCTTTAACTGGGAAGCCGACAATGACACGGAGGCCGCAATATCTTTACTTGTTTTCAAGGTCCGGGCAGGAACACTCATGGTGAATCCATCTGAATAGGTCACGACGATCGGCGTTGCTCCATAGTTGTGTGCCACATAGGTCTTATCCCCAGCCTTGTTAAAGACGGCCGATATGGGATGGCTGGCCGTAACCGTGGCGTCCACCGTGCCCATTCCATTGAAGGCATGCAGCCAGTGATATACGTGGGCGTCTGTATTGCCGTTTTTTAATTTGAAATTCGGATAGTTGTTATAGAGATTAACCGCCTCCGAAGGATTGGTAAATGCGAGGAAAGACCAATAATTTTCAAACCAGAGATTGTCATTCGGTGTTTTTGTCAGCACGCCCGTTTTAGCCGTCATATCGTTCCAGAGGCTGGACGCGTATGTTTTATTGTGACCGTGATAAAGATGTGAAGCGGTCATGGGAAATATTTCTATCCCATACATGGCAGCAATATCCCCGGTCCAGAAGGTATTGCGGTCATATCCATTTCCCCAAACACGGGCACACATCATATGAGCGTAGGTGGGCGCAAAATTTCGGTCGCTCATATCAAACCAATACTCTTCGATGGCGGTCTGCTCGGTCGTGTACAAGTAGATACCCAGGTCCCGAACCGCTTTATTTCCGGTGATCTCGCCCCAGTGAATGAGGGATGCATTGAAATTCATCGCTTCGGACGAGGATTCCTGATTGTTTCCATGGGGTTCTCCATTCAACTGACCGGACGCAAAACTATGTCCGGCATAGGGATTGAAATTCCGGAGAAAAGGGAACATGTCATTTGACTTGTCGGTGTTCGCCACGTCTTTGATCAACATTTCCACCATGGGTCCCCAGTTGGCGGACCAGCCCGGTTGATATTGCTCTACAGCCACCGCCGCATTGATGAAATTCGCATAATGAAAATGATGGTCGTTGATATTCGCATCCGAAGAATATCCGGCGGGATAGCCGATCAGCGTTTTCCAATTATTGTTATAATAGAATACGAACGCATTTTCTCCCTGTACTGCTTTGAACCAGTTCTCGAGCCTTTCCCTGACGGTGTTGATCAGTTTGTCGCGGGCGGCGGTGTTACCCATCTGATCGGCGATCTTGGCCACTTGTAACAACTTGTTCATGGCCAATCCTTCCTTGTAAGAATCGGTCCATAGGTCAAGTCCCAAATTTTTGATCTGATCTATTTTTGCATTCAGGGCCGCCGGATCAAAACCGGTACTGGACTTCCCCATCATCGGCAATGCGGAGAGTATCCCTTTAAATTTATTTTCAACCGTAAATGTATTGGATCCCAGCATTTTCATCACCCCGCGGGATGTCGTGTAGCTGTAGGATCCGGGCTGGGCTGAGCCGGCCCCGAGGTGCGCCCACTGATGGGGCAATAGACCCAGCAGCACGGCTGTCCCGGTTCCTTCTTTGACCTCAGGCGTCACAGAAAAAGTGGATTGCATCGTGGACGTTGTGCTGTTATAGTTCCAGCTTACGGCCGTGTTGGCGGGAAACACATACGCGTATTGCTTGTAGGCTTCTGCCGTCGCAGCGGCTGAGCCACCCGGCGGCAGCATGGCCACCGAATAATAGTTCTTCCCGGAGAGTGTGGATGTGTAAGTATTTCCAGATTTCACCCAGGCGGATCCGACGGGAGCGTACACCGCGAAGTTTGAACTGCTGATGGAATTGGTGATCAACAGCATTTCGTTTTGGATGGTCACCGTACCGGTATTGACCAGAACCGAGGCCACGTCGGAGCTTCCCTTGGTACAATAGACAAAGGGCATGCCCATGCCGATCGTTGCGTTGAAATTCCGCCCGGCATTATTCCAGGATGCGGTCACCGTCCAATCTGTATGATCAGAAACGGTGGGATAGGTTCCCGTCAATCCAGACACCCCCACCACGATGGGCTGCTCTGGTCCCATGGGCTGACGGGTATCATTGGCCCCTTGCCCGAGGAAGGTATAACTCACCACCAGGCCGGTGGAGGTCCCCTTCAGCGACAATGGATAGTTGTAAAGATTCGCATCATTGAATGTCAGGAGACCTGTCCACCAGTCGTTCGTAACGACCGGTTTGGTGGCAGCGGCACCTGATACCCTGGGCACGTTGGCAGGGGGGAGATTTCTGCCGGCCGCATCCGGCGGAGGTAATTGCAGGGTATAACTCCCGCTGCCGGTGGGCACGATCTGAGCGGATATGCTTAAGGGCAGCAAGGCCAGTAAACAAAAGGTGAGATTTTTTAGGAGGGTTAGCATGTGATGGACAAAAAGTCTTTTCATTATATGATATTCATGTGTATCAGGCGAAGAAAAGACATTAAAGTCAATTATTGCAGTATTGTAGCAATTGTTTGTGATCCCGGGTATTCCCTTTGCGCCCTTGCGGTAAGGCCTTCACCGCGAAGGGGCCAGGGCGCGAAGAACAGCCTACGAAGGTATCAGTGACAGCTGCCGTGGTGGTCACCGAGATCGTGTTCGACTGCTACGTGTTGCCCGCCGCGTCACGAGCCCGGACAAAGACCGAAATGGAGGTGAAATATTTAAATTCAACCAAATCGTAAGAAATATAAATCGTAAAAAAAACTAAAATTATGGGATCGATACAGTGATCTTAAAACTAATTAATTTTTTTGGGGAGAACTGGGACATGAAATTAGTCATATAATGCATAAGCAGATGATCCAAATAGAACTAGCCATCTGAAATGATGGTTAGATATATTTGTATATCAATATGATATAATAGATGAACCATGTGAATTTGATTGACAGTCCTTTGTCTACTACTTTTTTATCCGGAGGGATGTACCAAGAGAAAAATGCAATGAACCTGTCACCACATTTTACTTTGGCTGTTACCGCCTCTAAATGAGAAAATTTTTCAGGAATTTTAAAATCG